>JACPVD010000268.1 GCA_016191895.1 Chloroflexota bacterium
CTTCTTGAAAAGATACGATTGCGCGTTGGAGAACGGGACAAATCAAGGAGTAAGAATGGCTGTCATTTCCATGAAAGCCCTGCTTGAGAGTGGCGTCCACTTTGGACATCGCACGAACAAGTGGGACCCCCGTATGAAACCGTACATCTTCACCGAACGTAACGGGATTCATATCATCGACCTGCAACAAACTGTGAAGTTGTTGAATCAGGCGTATAACGTAATTCGCGACACTGTTGCGAATGGCGGTATTGTCATGTTTGTTGGAACCAAGCGCCAGGCGCAAGAGACCGTGGCCGAAGAAGCCGCGCGCTGCGCCATGCCCTATGTGACCGAACGTTGGATGGGCGGCATGCTCACCAACTGGAACACGATGCACAAGCGCATTCAGGAATTGGAGCGTCTCGAAAAGGTGCGCGATTCGGAAGAGATCAACCGCCTGACCAAAAAGGAAGGCCTGTTGATCGAGCGTGACATTACCCGCCTCTCGACCCGCTTATCCGGCGCGCGCATTTTGAAGCGCCGCCCCGACCTGCTTTTCATCATCGACGTGGGACGCGAAGAAGCGGCGGTGCGTGAGGCGAACCTGCTGAACATCCCGATCGTTGCGCTGGTGGATACCAATTGCAATCCGCAGAATGTGGATTACGTCATCCCCTCGAATGACGATGCCATTCGCGCGATCAAACTGCTCGTTGCCAAAGTTGCGGATGCCGTCCTCGAAGGCAAGGCCATGCGCAAGGAAGAAGAACCCGAACAACCCGCCGGCGCCGACGCGAAGCCGGAAGGCAAGGGCAAGTCCCGCGGACCGCGCAAGCCGGTCATCGAGACCGATCAGGAAGAGGGCGAGGATATTTTGTTGGGCGAAGCCACGCTGGCAAAGTTGAACGTCACCCGCAAAGTGGATGACGTTCCCGTGGTGAGTGATGTGCCCGCTGTCAAAGCAGAGGACGCTCCCGCTGAACCTGTTGAACCCGCCGCCAGCGCGGAATAGTTAAGTTAAAAGGAAAGTCAAGGATAGTGAAATGGAAATAACAACACAGATGATCAAGGAATTGCGCGCCGCGACCAACGCTCCGATGTTGGATTGCCGCAAGGCCTTGCAGGAAGCGGACGGCGATTACCAAAAGGCTGTCGACTGGCTGCGTGAAAAAGGAATGGCAACAGCCGCCAAACGATCCGACCGCGACGCGTCGAACGGGGTGGTGGAAATGTATTCGCACGGCGGTGGACGCGTGGGCGTGATGGTCGAAGTCAACTGCGAGACCGACTTCGTGGCCCGCGCCGAACAGTTCCGCAATCTTGCGCACGAGATCGCTTTGCAAATTGCGGCGAGCGCCCCGAAATACATCAAGGTCGATGAAATTCCCGCCGCGGAGATCGAGCACGAAGCCGAGATCGCCCGCGCGCGCGCCCTTGAAGAAGGAAAACCCGAGAACGTTTTGGCGAAGGTCGTGGAAGGCCGTATCGAGAAATTCAAGGATGAGGTTGTCCTCATGCGCCAGGCGTACATCCGCGACGAGTCGATCACCATCGAAAAACTGATTCTGCAAAACGTCGCCGCGATCGGTGAGAATGTGATTGTCCGCCGTTTCAAGCGTTGGGAATTGGGCGAAAGCACAAACTAGCGATTTAAAAAGCCAGCCTTCGGGTTGGCTTTTTTTATAGAAAATCCCTATACCATACAAACCCTAAAAATTCTTACCGCGAAGGCGCAAAGACCGCGAAGAAGACCTTCTTAAAAATTAAAAGCCTTTGCTCGCTTCGCTTCTTCGCGGTACAAAGAACGAATGTACAGTAGCAAAGGAAAAATTGGAGGCATCCATGGCAGAATTGAAATACAAGCGAATCCTTCTCAAATTAAGCGGCGAGGCATTATCGGGAAACTCGGGCTTTGGCATCGATGTGGACGAAGCCGAATCAATTGCCAGCCGCATCAAGGACGTCCGCGCAATGGGCGTGGACGTGGCTGTGGTCATTGGCGCGGGGAATTTGTGGCGCGGCAAGCAGGGATTGGAACGCGGCATGGATCGATCGACCGCCGATTACATGGGCATGCTTGCAACGGTTATGAACGCCATGGCGCTGATGGACGCGTTGGAACGGCAGGGCGTGTTCACGCGGGTCTTGTCGGCAATCGAGATGCGGGCTATTGCCGAACCATACATCCGTCGCCGCGCAGTGCGCCACCTTGAAAAAGGGAGAGTGGTGATCTTTGGCGCAGGGACGGGCAATCCGTTTTTTTCCACCGATACCGCTGCGGCGTTGCGAGCCACCGAAGTCGACGCCGAAGTGGTCATCAAAGCCACCAAGGTCGATGGTATCTACGACTCCGACCCGAAGAAGAATCCCAATGCTAAGAAGTTCGATCATCTGAGTTACATCGACGTTCTCAACCGCCGCCTCGAAGTGATGGACAGCACCGCCATTACCCTGTGCATGGAGAATCATCTTCCGATCCTCGTCCTCAACTTGTGGGACGACAAGGAATTGCTCGCGGCGCTGCGCGGCGAAACGGTCGGTACTCTGGTGAGCGGATAATTCCTCCACGCAAACGCGGATTGTTTTTCCACTTTCCACTTTTCCCGGTGGAAAGTGGAAAATTTTTAATCGCGAGACTCTCAAATATTTGCAATCCCTCTCCGCTTTTTTGTCGCGCCATAGCATAAATTCTTATTTTGGGGTATCCTTGAACAGGTAAATATTTCTAAAAGTGCCGCGTAAATCGATGGAATAAATTTTTGTTCGATCGGTTTTTATAACCAGCGGCAGGAGGAAACCAGTGAGCGCTGACGAAATCAAAAGCCTGTTGAAGGACGCTGAAACCCGTATGAATGGCGCGATTCATTCCCTTTCGGATGACCTGGCCGGCATTCGCACCGGGCGCGCCAGCCCCGCGCTGGTGGAGAAACTTCACGTGGAATATTACGGCACGCCCACACATCTCATGCAGTTGGCGACGATCACTGTACCGGAGCCGCGCTCGATCATGATCAAACCCTTCGACGCCGGCTCGATCAAGGATATCGAACGCGCGATTCGCGCCTCGAACCTGGGCCTGAATCCCAATTCGGATGGCAAGGTCATTCACCTCAACCTTCCCCCGCTCGACGAAGAACGCCGCCGTGACCTGGTCAAGCAGATGCATCACCGGCTCGAAGACGCCCGCATTGCTGTCCGCAATATCCGCCGCGACCTGCACAACGACCTGCGCGACTTCGAAAAGGAAAAACTCATCACCGAAGACGATCTCAAGCGCGGCGAGGAAGACTTGCAAAAACTTACCGACAAATTCATCGAAGATATCGCCCGGCACGGATATGCCAAAGAAAATGAAATCATGGAAGTGTAGATC
>JACPVD010000271.1 GCA_016191895.1 Chloroflexota bacterium
CAACGCTTCGACTGTGCTCTTTGCCAGAAGTGATTCGTCCTGAGAGACTGTTTCTTAAAAAAATTTTCTCCACAAAAAAGGGGAATGTGGGATGTTTTGGGCGCACGAAGCGCGCCCAAAACATCCCACACCCCAGTTTGTTGTCTCGGAATTGGTCTTAAGAAACGCTCTCTGAGCGGAGCAAGAAGCGTTTGCTGCGACGAATGCAGTCGAAGGACGCTCCGCTCAGCGCGAAAGATTTTATTGCTCGATTTATTTGGAAAAGTGCAAAAACCCGCACTACGCGCACGATTTAAGGTATCGTGTATGTGGTGATGGCGTTGCTGAGGGTGTCGATCACGGATTGATCGGCGTCGTTCCCATAAAACAGGGTGAACATCAGGAAGGTCATGCGGTCGCTTCCACGCAACTCAAAGAAGGAAACGCCGGAATATCCGCCGCCCTTCGATTTCCATGTAAGTTTTTCGGAGCCATCGGGCTGAATCTCATCGGCGGAAATGCTGATGTCGCCTTCCTTGCCGGTGCTGCTGTAAAATTGGTGAAGCAATTGCAAGGCAAATCGTCCGTTATCGTTTCCCGTGAAAGGCTGTCCGTCGTTATACACAAGGCTCTCGATAATGGCCGAGCCATCGGGGGCGGTGATGCGATCGACGTAGGCGCTTTCATAGGTCAGGTGGTCGTAGTACCAATCACCCGGCACGTCGAAGGATAACAGGCCGTTCTCATCTGTAAACGTGACAATGTCCGAACTGCCGCCGGCGGTGTTGCCGGTCGATGGAGGCGGGTTGTTCAATGCCGGGGGCTGGGGCACAATCGGATTCGAATTCTGGGTCGGGAGGGGGGGAAGCGTCGGGGCAGGCGGAAGCGTCGGAATGGTTACAGCGGTCGGCTGGGTGACGGTCCCTCCGCCGCCACAGGCCAGGCTCACGGCGAGCAAAAGGGCGGCCAAAGCGAATAACATGCGGTATTGCGATTTCATGATCTTCTCCTTTTTTTTTTGATTTGGAAAGCTTTTCCGCAAGGATACACCAAAATACGTAAAAACAGGGAGTACAAAAGTCACGCGAATGAAACGATTTCCCCTTGCATTTCCCGGTTGTCTCATGCTATTATGCTGAAATAAATTCGTATCTTTCAAAAAGAAGGGGCAGTGGGGCGTTGTGAACGTGCGAAGCGCGCTCACAACACCCCACACCCCAAGTTATTGAGAAGATACATAAATTCGGAAAATTCAAATCATTCGCCACTGGAGGTCATCATGAAGACTGGTTCCAAAATCGGAATCCCCGCTCTTATCATCGGGGTCATCATTTGTCTTGGATGTGTCTGCCTTGCGGTCATTTTTCTGTATTTTTCCGGGGATGCGCTCTTCGGCGGAGGAGGAACGGTCAGCCCCAACCCGACAGTGGACACGTCCCAACCAATCATTCCACCCGACACATCCAACCTGCCCGAATGGACGATCATCTACTACTCCGATGCCGACGACGACATTCTGGAGGGCGATCTGTGGTTCGATATCAATGAAATGGAGCTTGTCGGATCCAACACCCAGATGAACATTGTCGTGCAGATCGACCGCGCTGTGGGCGCATTCGACGGCGACGGCGATTGGACCGACGCGCGCCGCCTCCTGATCACGCAGGATAGCGACCTCGACCACATCAATTCCCCGATCATTCAAAACCTCGGCGAAGTGGACATGGGCAACCCGCAAACTTTGCTGGATTTCATCACCTGGACGATTCAAAACTATCCGGCCAAAAAATATGCCCTCATGATGTCGGACCACGGCGGCGGCTGGACAGGCGGATTCTCCGACCTGCAAGCCGGCAGCGGCCTAAAGATGCCGCAGATCGTCTCGGTCATAGAGCAGGCGCAGCAACTCATGGGCGGGCAAAAGTTCGAAGTGATTGGCTTTGACGCATGCCTGATGGGAATGATCGAAATCTACGGATCGTTATATCCCTATTCCAACTACATGATCGCATCCGAAGAGGTCATCCCCTCCACAGGCTGGTCGTATGCAGCGTGGATGAATTACGTCGCGCAGAATCCCACTACAGACGGGCGTGGGATGTCGGAAGCCATCGTCTCCTCCTACATTGTTCAGGATACCGCGCTCACCCTGCGCGCCTCGGGCGATGAGATCGCGGAAGTGGAGGCCGGCACCACTCTGAGCGCGGTGGAAAGCGCGCGCATCCCGGATGTGATCGGCGCGATGAATCAGTTCATCACCACCATGGCGGTTATCGACCAACGCTATGTGGCGCAGGCGCGCGAATACACCCGCAGTTATTACAGCATCTTCGGCGAAGACTCTCCTTCGCCTTACATAGACCTCGCCAATTTTGCAGAGATCCTCGCCAGCCAATCCGGCGACCCGGCGGTGGGTCAGGCCGCGCAACAATTGCGACTCGCGATCTCCTCCGCCCTTGTCGCTGAAAAGCACGGGCAGAGGATGGCCGGCTCGAACGGCATTTCGTTCCACTTCCCCATCTCGGATATTTACGTCTTCACCGAATTCAACGACCGGTTCCCGCCATTCTATGCCGAGTCGGCGGCGCGATTTCTGCAACAATCCTACTGGGACGAATTCCTGGCCTTCCACTACACCGGCCAGGCCTTCGAGCCGCAGTCGGGACAGGCTTCTGTGCCGCCACGCACCAGCACAGTCACTGCGCCCGGCGCGTCACAAATCACGATGTCGCCGATACAATTATCCGATAATGCCATCACCGGCGACGAGCAACTCACCCTCACCACCACCGTCACCGGGGATGTTTCGTACATTTACTTCGTCCTGTATTTTTACAATCAGGAAGCAAACGTCACCTGGGTTGCGGATATGTCCTTCGTAAGCGCGCCGGAGACAATCACCACCGACGGAGTCAACGCGCCCGATTACGGCGAAAGCCCGGTGGAAATCACCTATCAATGGGACCCGCTTCTCTTCCTGCTCAAAGACGGTCAGCACGAAGCCTATGCCTTGTTCGAGCCCGATGAATACCTGAGCGCGGACGGAGTCACGACCTATTCCGTATACGGGCAATATACGCCGGTCAATACGACAACGCCTGTCGATGCGAAACTCACCTTCGACCCCGACGGCAACCTGTTGAACATCTACGCCCTGCCCGACTTCGATAACAACGGCATCGGCACCGCCGTAGCCATCTCGCCCCAAATCGGCGATCAATTCATTGACTACGTTCAATACTACACCTTCGACGCCAGCGGCACAGCCACGTATGTTTACGAACTCAGCGGCGACGTGTTCACCTACGGCGAACAGGGCTTCTGGTTCGAATCCTACATTCCCGTGGACGGTCAATACGCCATCGGTTTCTACGCGCTCGATTTCGATAACAACATCACCGAGAGTTACGAGTACATCACATATCAGAATCAGCCGTAAATAAAACTCACGCACTCCGAATCGAAACGGGTGTGGGGTGTTTTGAGCGCGCTTCGCGCTCAAAACACCCCACACCTCAATTTATTTACTCACCTTACGCAGTCCCCATACGGGGATGATATGCGTCGCACCAGACGGGTGGATTCGTCCAATTAATGAGAAGAAACTACTCGTAAGATTCGTCCTGTTCAATATGGTGCGACGCACCCACCGCGTAAGGTGAGTTATTTACCGAGCAAAACCTTTTGCGTAGCCTTGAAAGCCAGCGGCGGAAGGTCATCGCGCGCAAACCATTCGGCGGCATCAGCATCGTCGGCGGGAGTTAAATTGCCGCGAAGGACTTCGGCATGATACACGATCACAAAGTCTGCGCCGCGTTCGTGCTCACGACCTGCGATCACATCCATCACCCGTGTTATGCGCACGCTCAAACCGGTCTCTTCCAAACATTCACGCGCCGCGGCTTCAGCAGGGTCTTCATTGCCGTTTACAAAACCAGCAGGCAGCGTCCACAGCCCGCGGAATGGCTCGTTCACGCGCCGCACCAATAGAACGCGATCATCCCGTTCGATCAGAACCGCCGCCGCAACCTTCGGGTCCATAAAATAAATCCACCCGCATTGCGGGCAGACCGGGCGAACCATTCCAAACTTCTCTTCACGCATTACCTCCGTCGCGCAACGCGGGCAGAACTTGATGTAGCTATCCCGCGCCATGTCATCTCCACTTGCGTTTTGCGTTTTGACTCATGACAAACGCAATCAATGCGCTGATCAAACCGACTGCAAACAAAACG
>JACPVD010000272.1 GCA_016191895.1 Chloroflexota bacterium
CCGTTGGCGCAGTCCGCGCCGATGCGGTAGGACGCGGCGTTCTTGGCGATCAAATCCGAATTGCCCCACTCGCCGTTGTTGGTGAGGAACGTGTCATTCTGAGCCAGCGCGGCGCGGACAATGGCGTAATCACCGGAAGGGGTGATCGCAAAGTAATATAACGACTCGTCGATGAATTGCTGGTGACAGATAATGCCAAAAGCGGAGGTCGAGTCGCTGCTGTTGTTGAAGGCTGTCGCTTCAAAATGGACATTGCTGTAATCCTTGTCGTTGGGAGTGGTCCAAACGAAGTAATTTTCAGTGACGATGTTGAAATGCAATTTGTCATCCACATAATCCACAGTTCGTTCGGCGTCTGCGCCTGTGCCCCATTCGCCACGGCCGGGTACGAAGTTATCCTCAAACAAAACATCGCCGGCATTGGATTGAGACCCTTCGGTTGGAACAGGCGACGCGGGAATCACCGCTGTCGGGTTAAGCGGCGCAAGCGTTGGGATCGATATCATCGGAGTCGGGTTGCCTCCTCCGCCCCCCATGGCGCTGCACGCCAGCGCCGCAATTGCAAGCGCGGCAACGCCGAAAAGGATGTTATTTGCTCGTTTCATGTGTATTCTCCTCGAAGAAATTTGACCCGCATTGTATATGACCCGGGCCAATATCTTAATAGTACGCTGCGGGGAATTATCAAATTTGCCGGTTCATGGATATCGCCACCCAATCGTTCGTTTGACGAATCACGCCTCTCATTAGACCGTTGGCCTGCCCCGCCTCAATGACCGATTCGGCCTGATGAGCGAGGATTCCACTTAATAGAATCTCCCCGTTCGGCTGGATCAAGTCTGCGAGTCCCGCATCGAAGAGACGGATCAACACTGGCGCGAGAATGTTCGCCACAACCAGCGGCGCAGACTTGAACTCGAACTGCCCGGCCAACACTTCTGTTACGGAGCCTTGCCCCAAAATCAACTCATCCCCTATTCCATTTAGATCGGCATTTTCGCGCGAGTTTTTTACAGACTCGATATCAATATCCACGCCCAGGGCTTTTTCCGCGCCGAGCTTCAATGCGGCAATGGAAAGAATTCCCGAACCGCAGCCAATATCAATTACGGGATACGGGATGTGAGTTGCGCGTTGCGCGTTGGCAAAATGGATTTCCATTAATTCCAGGCACAACTGCGTCGTCGGGTGCGTCCCCGTGCCAAAGGCCATGCCGGGATCGATCTTGATTGGGATTCGGGCTGGGTCGGGAGAGTCGAGCCAGGCGGGGAGAATCAGGAGTCGCTGTCCGATGAGAATCGGCTTGTAGTGCAGTTTCCAGGCTTCCATCCAGTTTTGATCCGCGATCTGTTTGTAGGTGGGAGTCGGCAGGGGCTGAATCATCCCCAAATAGAAAAGAGACTCTTCGAGTTTCTGTCGCGTTTCTTCGAGCTGATCGTTCACTTCCAAATAAGCGCGGACGGTGATGGGACCCGTTGCCGTTCCCTCGTCTTCCTCGTCATTGAATTTGACGCCCTGCTCCGTCATCACGCCATTGGGCGCAAAACGCGCCAACACATCCGCGACAGATTCGGCGAGTTCGCCGTTTACAACAAGGGATACTTCGAGCCAGTTCATATGTGGTCTCCAGTAATCAGTGGGCAGTGATTAGTTTTTATCGGCGCGATAGAATTTGATCTGCGCTTTTTCGAGCGTGACCAGCCCCGCTTTGATGTGCGGATCGATGACTTCAAGGAAGGCTTCGAGTTTTTCTTTTGTGTCCACAATCTCCACCACCAGCGGCAGGTCTTCGGAGAGACGTTCGATCTTGAAGGTGTGAATGACGCGGGTATTCGCGCCAAAACCCATGATGCCGCGCAGGACGGTCGCGCCGGCTAATCCCTGCTCGCGGGCCTGCAGGACGATCCATTCGTAGAGCGGTTTGTGTTGGTGTTTGTCAGACTCGCCAATGAAAATACGAAGCAGGCATCCTTCTTCGGGCAGTTGCATGATGTTACCTCCTTACTAAAAAGAGAGCGTTTCTTAAGTCCAATTCCGAGACAACACCCCACATTCTCCTTTTTTGTGGAGAAAATTTCTTTAACTCACCTTACGCGGAACGTCCCGAAGGTTTTCTCGGATCAAGCCTATTTTCTGCTCAAACCTTCGGGACGGTGCGTAACATCAATTCTTTAAGAAACAGTCTCTAATCCGATGGTCGAGTAGGGCGAGTATTCTTCCCGTCCGTACCGAGACCATACCATCACTTCCAAATCAAATACGAGACGGTGCGTCCGAGCCAAACGGCGAAGAGACCGATAATCACGTTTGCGCCGATATTAGCCAGCGCGTTCATCATCTGACCGTCACGCGCCAGGTTGAGCGTTTCATTTCCAAACGATGAAAATGTGGTGAAGCCGCCGAGGATGCCAACAAATACAAACAGGCGCGATTCGCCGGTAAACAAGCCGCGCGCCTCGGCAAGTTGGGCAAGAAAGCCGATGATAAAACAACCGATCACGTTGACCGTCAGCGTCCCAAACGGAAAGCCGACACTTTTTACAGCCTGCTGTACCCATCCGCTGAATAGATAGCGCAGGACCGAGCCGATAAATCCGCCGATACCGACGAGGAGGAGGTTGGTCATGTGTGAGGGATATGGGTTATGAGTTGCAAGTTACAGGGTACAAGTTACGGGTAGCGAGTTACTGCCCAGCGGATCAAATCCTTTTCCGCAAAGAGCATTATGGGGAGATCGTTCACGTCGAAATATTTGATTTCCGAAATTTCGTGCGAGGGTTTGAATTCGCCGCCCGTTATTTTACACAGATACACCATCGTCAGGTGATGATCCTCCCTTGCGCTGGATGCGGTGAGCAGGCGTTCGACCTGAAGTTGCATTCCCGTCTCCTCGAAAAATTCGCGGATGATGGCATCTGCCGGCTGTTCATGGTATTCGAGACTCCCGGCGGGGATTCCCCACTCGAACTTGCGATATGTGTGGCGGAACAACAATACCTGTCCCTGTTCGTTGAAGACCAACGCCGCCACCGCCGCCCGAAACCTCGCGCGGACGATCTTCGACGCGAAAACATGAATCCACATGGGGAGTCTTCGCCAGAGACGCAGTAGAAAAGGAATCATGATGGGTCGGGCAATGATAATCGATTAAAAATAACGAAGCCGACTCTTTCAGTGCTATAATCGTTTTTGATTAATCACACACTCATATCAGCAGTCTGCGCTGTTTACACGACATTGATAGACCTCTGAAGAAAAGGCACACCTTGAACTTCGAACAATTCAACCTCGATTCCCGCCTGATGCAGGGAATCAAAAAAGCGGGTTACGAAAAAGCCACGCCCATCCAGGAAGCGGCCATCCCCGCCGCCCTTCGCGGACGAGACATCATCGGCACCGCGCAAACCGGCACCGGCAAGACCGCCGCGTTCGTCCTCCCCATTTTGAACAAACTTCTCAGCGGGCCGCGTCACGTAACGCGCGCGTTAATCGTCACCCCCACCCGCGAACTTGCGGAACAGATTCATGACGTGATCCGCGATCTGTCAGCGGGGACAAAGTTGAAGAGCGCAACCATCTACGGCGGAGTCGGAGCCGGGCCGCAGATTCAGGCATTGCGCGCGGGCGCGGAGATTCTCGTCGCCTGCCCGGGGCGTTTGCTTGATCTCATCCAGCAGGGACATGCCAAAATGAACGGCATCGAAATCCTCGTGCTCGATGAAGCCGACAGGATGTTCGACATGGGTTTTCTGCCCGACGTGCGCCGCATTGTAAAAGCCGTCCCTGAAAAACGACAGACGATGTTGTTCTCGGCCACCTTCCCGCCTGATGTGGAAATGCTCGCTTCGCAATCGCTCACGCATCCGCAAAAGATCGCGATGGGAATCGTCAAGCCCGCGCATACGGTTGCGCACGCGCTGTATCCGGTATCGCCGCATCTCAAGTCGGCGCTGCTGATCGAACTGCTCAAACATACCGATACGAATTCAGTGTTGATTTTCACGCGCACAAAATATCGCGCGCAAAAAGTGGCGCAACAAATTCTTCGCGCCGGGTTCAAGGTGACCAGCCTGCATGGCGATAGATCGCAGGGACAACGCCAGGCCGCGCTCAAAGGATTCAAAAGCGGGCATCACGACATCATGGTCGCCACCGACATCGCCGCGCGCGGGCTGGATGTGGAAAGCATTTCACACGTCATCAACTACGACATGCCCGATACCGCCGACGCATACATTCACCGCATCGGACGCACAGGCCGCGCCCAACGCACCGGCGACGCGTTCACCCTCATCACCCATGAAGACAACGATATGATTCAGGTTCTGGAACGCATCATGGGGCAACACATTAAACGCGAATATATCGAAGGATTCGATTACACACGTCCCGCCCCGCCGAAATCTGACTCTGGCCGAGGAAGGGGCGCTCCCCGCAGCGACTCCTCCCGCCGCCCCCCGCGCCCCGCTCCCACGCCGAAGAGTTACGGCAGGAATCGACTCGCGCCGAGGAAGATCAAGTAAAGGCAGTGAACAGTTGGCAGTGATCAGTAGAGACCTCCGAGGTTCGCTTTGCGAAAGTTTCGGAGGTCTTTGATTCGTAAAAAAAACACAGTGTATAATTTGCACAGATTACCCGATTTTCAAAAAATCCCTCGGCCACCAAAATAC
>JACPVD010000273.1 GCA_016191895.1 Chloroflexota bacterium
CGCAAGAGGCTGTGGACGCCGGCGAATATCCCCTCGCCCGCCCGCTCTTCATCTACACCACTGCTGAAATCATGCAGGAAAAACCGCAGGTGGCCGCGTTCATTTACTTCTACCTGACCAATCTCGCAGACAACATCATCGATATCGGTTACTTTCCCGCTCCCGCCGCCGACTTTGAAGCCGCGATGGAAGCTTGGAAGTCTGCCGTCGGCCAATAGTTATGCAAAGTGACAGTCACCTTAAAGGTGACTGTCACTTTAGTTACGCTATGAATCAACTCGACCTCCGCAAAAAGCCTCGCCCCGGTGAAGCCCTTGTCCAAGCCCTGCTGTTTTTGGCGGGGATTTTATCCATTTTTGTCACGATTGCGATTGTGTATGAATTGGGCAAGGAAGCCATGCTCTTTTTTAACGATCCGGATGTCACCTTCGCCAAATTTTTCAGCATGACAAGGTGGCAGCCCGGCATCGGCCAGTATGGAATTATTGCCCTCGTCTCCGCCACCCTCGTCACCAGCGCCATCGCGATTCTGATCGCCCTGCCGCTCGGCTTGTTCTCCGCAATTTTCCTGAGCGAATACGCTTCACTGCGGGCGCGCTCGGTTTTGAAACCGATTCTGGAAATCCTTGCGGGGATTCCCACCGTTGTGTATGGATACTTCGCCTTGTTGTTTGTCACTCCCATCTTGAAATTGTTCTTCAGCGGCGATCAATTGCAATCCTATAACATGCTTTCGGCCGGGCTCGTGATGGGTATTATGATCCTGCCGTTGATCGCCTCGATGAGCGAAGACGCATTAAGCGCTGTTCCACGCTCATTGCGCGAAGGCGCATATGCCATGGGAGCCACCAAACTTGAAACCAGTGTACAGATCGTATTACCTGCGGCGTTATCCGGTATCGGCGCGGCGGTGATCGTGGGCATTTCGCGCGCTGTCGGCGAGACAATGATCGTGGCGGTGGCCGCCGGCGCAGGCCCTAATTTTTCGTTTAATCCATTGGATGCCGCTGAAACCATGACCGGCCACATCGCCCGAATCAGCGGCGGCGACCTTTCCTACAACACCATCGACTACACCAGCCTGTTTGCCATTGCACTAATGCTATTCCTTGTCACGCTGGTCTTGAACCTGATCAGCCAGCGGGTTGTCAACCGATTCCGGGAGCGTTACGAATGAAACGACAAAACGACCATTTTCCAACAGGCGACGCCTTTTATTCCTCGCTTCGAAAACGCTACCTGACCGCCAGCATCTGGCAGACGGCGTTCTTTTCCGCATTATTGATCGCCATCATCGGCCTGACCGCCCTGCTTTACAACGTGGCGGATGGGGCATTCGGGTATGTTGCCTATGAATACAAAAAAGACCCCGCCACATTTACCTCCATCCCTGTCAATGAACTGACCCGCGATGATTTGCAGGCCATTCTCAAAGAGAACCTTTCCTCCGGCGCATACAAAAAACTCGATAACGAACAGCCCATGGCGGAACGTTCACAATCTGATTTGTATACTCTTTTTCTGGAGCGCCTGGTACAAATCGACACCCAGGCAACCTGGAGCATGACCGATTCGATTTTTCACGGAGGCGAAATCCGCGCGGAAGTTGCAAAGAAATATCCCAATGCAACACTGGAATTCCGGTCATGGCTTACTCCGCAATTTCTGACGACTCCCATGTCGTCGAAAGCAGAGTTTGCCGGGGTGCGCACGGCCGTTTTGGGATCGCTTTGGCTGGTGGGGATTGCGATTATGTTCGCACTCCCTGTCGGGGTTGGCGCGGCGGTCTACCTTCAGGAGTATGCGCCAAAAAACTGGCTGACCTCCATCATTCAAACCAATATCAATAATCTCGCCGGCGTACCAAGCATCGTATACGGCATGCTCGGCCTGGCCGTTTTTGTGCGGACTCTCGAAGCGTTGACAAGCGGCGCGGCGTTTGGAGTCACCGACTCAAACGGGCGCACCGTGTTATCGGCCGGGCTCACGATGGGCATTCTCGTCCTGCCGCTGATGATCATCAACGCACAGGAAGCCATCAAAGCGGTTCCAGATTCCCTTCGTCAGGCGGCCTACGGGGTGGGCGCCACCCGTCTGCAAACGGTTTGGTATCATGTTTTACCGAATGCGTTGCCGGGCATCCTCACAGGCAGCATCCTGGCCATCTCGCGCACATTGGGCGAAACCGCCCCGTTGATCGTGGTGGGCGCATCCACGTTCATCACCGTCGATCCTGAAAGCCCGTTTTCAAAGTTCACGGCATTGCCGATCCAGATTTATAACTGGACCACAAGGCCGCAGCCTGAATTTCATTCGATCGCCGCAGGCGCGATCATCGTTTTGCTGGCGATGCTCCTGACCCTGAACGCAACCGCCATTCTTCTGCGCAATCGATTCCAGCGCAGGCTGTAAAACCATTCCCGAAAGTGAAATGCTCATGGAAAACACGTACGCAATCGAAACAAAAGACCTCTCCATTCATTACGGCGGTTTTACCGCTGTAAACGAAGTGAACATCAAAGTCGAACGCCGGAAGATCACCGCGGTTATCGGCCCGTCAGGCTGCGGCAAATCCACGCTGTTACGCGCCTTCAACCGCATGAACGATTTCGTGCCGGGCTGCCATGTCAGCGGCGAACTGCTCATGCAGGGACAGAACCTGTACAGCCGTAACGTCGACCCGGTGGAAGTGCGCCGCAGAATCGGCATGGTCTTTCAAAAGCCAAACCCTTTTCCAAAATCGATTTACGAAAACATCGCCTGGGGCGCGCGCATCAACGGATTCAAAGGCAATATGAATGAACTGGTGGAACAATCCCTGCAAAGCGCTGCGTTGTGGGATGAAGTAAAGGATAAACTTCAGGAAAGCGCCTACGCCCTCTCCGGCGGCCAGCAACAACGTTTGTGCATTGCGCGGACGATCGCCATCCAGCCCGAAATTATATTGATGGACGAACCTGCCTCCGCGCTCGACCCGATCTCCACCCTGCGCATCGAAGAGTTAATGCAAGAGTTGAAAAAGAATTACACCATCCTGATCGTCACCCACAACATGCAGCAGGCCGCGCGCGCGTCCGATTTCACCGCCATGATGATGATCGACGAAAACCGTTCCGGCGGCGTGATCGAATTCGATGAAACGAAAAAGATATTCACCCGCCCGATGGATAAACGCACCGAAGATTATGTGACGGGAAGGTTTGGATGAAACCAAAAGTATTATTCCTCTGCACCGGCAACTCCGCGCGAAGCCAGATGGCGGAAGGATTGCTGCGCGCGATGGCCGGGGAGCATTTCGAAACATTCAGCGCGGGCACTGAACCAAAGGGCAGGATCCTGCCCGAGGTCCAGCAAGCGATGCGCGATGTCGGGATCGACATCTCGAATCAATGGTCGAAATCGGTGATGGAATATCTCGGCAAACAGGTCTTCGCGCATGTTATCACCGTCTGCGCCGACGCCGAAGACAATTGTCCCGCCGTGTTTTTGAACATGGGGACTCACGACCACTGGCCTTTTGAAGACCCCGCAAAATTCGACGACGCCTCGCGCCTCGAATCGACCCGGCGCGTGCTCGGCCAGATTGGGGAGCGCCTGCGCCTCTGGTTGATTCAACAGGACATTACGCCGAAAGCGGTTCGTTGGTAGTAAAATAACATATGACAAAATTAATTTTGTCATACACAGAGGATTTATGATTAGAAAAACGTTCGAACATGAAATACAACAGGTGAAGGACGAAGTGCTCCTGCTTGGGTCGATGGTGGAACATGCCATTGTCGGGTCGGTGGACGCGTTGAAAAAGCGCGACATCAAGGCGTCGGAGAAGATCATCGCCGAAGACAGGGAGGTCAACAAAAAGCGATTCGCCATCGAGAATCAGTTGATGATCCTGATCGCCACGCAACAGCCGATGGCACACGACTTGCGCCTGCTGGCATCCACCATGGAGATCATCTCGGAACTCGAGCGCATGGGCGATTACGCCAAGGGCATCGCCAATATCAACGTGCGCATGGGCGGGGAGAAACTGCTCAAGCCGCTGATCGATATACCGCGCATGGCCGAAAAAGGCAGGGACATGCTCCACCGCGCCCTGACCGCTTTTGTCAATGAAGATGTGGAGGCCGCAAAAGAAATCCCCATCGAAGACGACGAAGTGGACGCGTTGTACAACCAGATCTACCACGAGTTGATGCTGATCATCATCCAGGACCCGAAATCCATCGAGCGCGCAAACTGGCTGTTGTGGGTGGCGCACAACCTCGAACGCGTGGCCGACCGCGTCACCAACATCTGCGAACGCACGGTCTTCATCGCCACCGGCGAATTCAGCGAAATCAAAAACAGCGACGACGAGTTTTGGAAGAAGTAAAATAAATTGAGGCGCGGGGTGTTTTGAGCGCAAAGCGCGCTCAAAACACCCCGCGCTTCTTTTTTAAGGCGGCTTTGGCAGGGTGAAGTAAAACGTGGAGCCTTCACCTGGCTGGCTTTCCACCCAGATTCTTCCGCCGTGAATTTCGATGATCCTTTTTACAAGCGCAAGCCCCACACCCGCGCCTTCGCTGTTTGCATCCAGTTTGTTGAACAGGCCGAAGATGCGGTCGTGATATTCGGGCGCAATCCCCATACCGTTATCGCGGACATAATAGACCGGCCTGCCATCCTCCTCACCCTGCGTACCGATCTCCACTTGCGGGTTGGGCTGTTCGCCCATGTATTTTGCGGCATTATCGATCATGTTTTGCAGGGCTTCGATCAGGCGCGGCTTGTCGCCATATACGCCGGGAAAGCCCGCGGCGTCCCGTATGCGAACGCTAACGCCGCGCTCCTGTATCCTTCCATGCACCAAATCCAGCGCCTCATTTATCAACGCTGCAAAGGAAACGGCCTCCGGTGGGTTCATCATGCGCCCGATGCGCGAGAGTTCCAGCAATTCAGTGAGCAGAAGACGCATCTTGTTGACCGCATCCTGAATGCGAAGAATATCCTGTTTCAGACGTTCGGTGTTGCCGGCCGCGGCGTCCTGTTCGAGATAGCCGAGAAAACCGTTGACGGTCACCAGGGGCGCTTTGAGATCGTGCGAGACCGTATAGGTAAATCGCTCCAACTCCCCGTTTTTTGCCTCCAATTCTTCGATCAATTTCTCCCGCTCCGCCTCCGCCTGTTTGCGTTCGGTGATGTCCAGCGCGGAGGTCAGTGTGTAGAGTTCATTGTTCATCGTAAATTTTTCACTGGACATTAATACAACCGTCATTTTACCGGACTTTCTGCGATAGGCCAATTCGATATCCTTGTAACCGCCCTGTTCGCGCAGGAGTTTTTGTATTCTCTGCCTGTCTTCCGGCGAGTCCCACATATTCAGGTCGGAGGCGCGGCGGCCAAGAATCTCCTCGCGGGTGAAACCTGAATTTTCGATGAAGGCCTTGTTCACTTCGATGAACACCCCTTCGGCGTTGTCGATGGTCATCATCACGGGCGTGATGTGGAACGCCTTCGAAAACTTCTCCTCCGAAAAAGCCAGCGCCTGTTCGATTCGTTTTCGCTCCTCAAGCTCGTCCTGAAGCTGGTCGAGCAGGCGCGCCTTGTCGATCGCCAGCGCGGCCTGCGTTGCGATGGTTTCCATGAAATGGATGTGTTCCGGGGTATAGGCGTCGATCTTCCTTGCCTGGGTCGACAACGCGCCGATCGCTTTGTCATTCACCATGAGAGGAACACCGAGGAAGGAATGCAGGGACGGATCGTTGTCGCCGACGGGCGCGTATTGTTCGAGCGATTCCTTCGACCTGAAATCCGGCAGGTAGAGTGTTTTTCGCTCGAAGATCACAGGGCCTGTCAACCCGGGTTGTTCCATCAAATTACGGGAGGGTTGAGGCGAGAGCCGCCCGTCTTCAAAAAAGACGGGATATTTGACGACGCCTGCATGTTCGTCATAAATGGCGATGAACAGGGTGTCGGCCTGGATATATTTGAGAATTTCAGATTGAAGGGTGAGAAGGGTCTGGTAGAGGTCCTTGCCGGATGCCAGCGAAATGCCCAGTTGATACAAAAGCGATAATTCCTCCGCGCGCCGCTGAAGATTGTCGCCGGACTGCCTTTTCTTGTTGTTTGTGATCCTGCTCGATTTCATATTCGCCTCGTCCTTATCGTATTACTCCATGAGCACTACGCCAATCGCGAATATCTTGCCTCGGCATGTACTCGGCACGCACGGCAAGGTTCACCTTGCCCGCCGGGGCGCAAACTGAAGTGTGCGGTACGCTGCGTTTGCGGTACGCCGCGTTATGGATTACCAACAATCGCGAATATCTTGCCTCGGCACGTACTCGGCATGTACGGCAAGGTTCACCTTGCCCGCCGGGGCGCAAACTGAAGTTCCCTGGCACTGCCCATCAGGGCAAGTGTGCGGTACGCTGCGTTTGCGGTACGCCGCGTCATGGATTACCAGCGGGAAGGGTGAAATAAAATACGGAGCCTTTACCCAACCCGCCCTCGACCCAGATGCGGCCGCCGTGGACTTCGATGATTCGCTTCACGAGCGCCAGCCCAACCCCGGTGCCTTCGGTTCTTGGATCCAGTTTGTTGAAAAGGCCGAAGATGCGCTCATGATATTCGGGCGCGATACCGATACCGTTGTCTTTGACGTACAAAATGATTCGGCCTTCCTCCTCGCCGCTTTGCCCGACCTCGATTCTGGGAGAAGGCTGGTCTCCCATGTACTTGGCGGCGTTGTCGAACAGGTTTTGCAGGACTTCGATCAGGCGCTGACGATCTCCATAGACAGCCGGCAGGCCCGGGTGAGTCCCCTGCGGGGATGATATCCGAACCGTCACCCCCCGTTCCTCGAGCCTTCCATGCGCGATGTCCAGGGCTTCGGATACGAGTTCTTCAAAGGGAATGTTCTCCGGCGGGTTGATGATGCGCCCAATGCGCGAGAGTTCGAGCAGTTCCTTGAGGAGCAGGTGCATTTTGTCCACCGCATCCTGGATGCGTTGAATATCGAGAGCCACGCGCTCGGCGTTGCCGGCGGCGGAGTCACCTTTGAGGTAGCCGAGGAATCCGTTGATCGTGACCAGGGGCGATTTGAGATCGTGCGAAATGGTGTAGGTGAATCGCTCCAGCTCGGTGTTCTTGGATTCAAGTTCACTGATGAGTTTCCCGCGCGTGAGCAATTCATTTTGAAGTTCGCTGAACAGGCGCGAATTTTCGAGGGCGATCGCCACCTGGTTGGCAAAGGCAACGCCAAGTTCGGCGTGATGACCCTGGAATTGATTCTTCTCGCGGCCATCGAGGGCGATGATGCCTACAGTTTTCCCGTGCGCTTTCAACGGGATGGCAAGCCACGAATTAATAAAGGAATGTTCATCGCGATTAAAACCGGGCAGCTCTTCGCGGGCGTTGTTGCTCAAGATATAAGGGACATCCCCGCGCAAAATCGGAAGGGCGGAACTTTCCTCATCCAGGATGACCTTCGCATCGGACTCGGTGAAGGCGGGAGGCAGGCCGCGCCCGCTGAGGAATACCTGGCGATTCCCCTCCCATTTCCAAACGGATGCGCTGTCGTAGGGGATGACGCGCTTGATCTGATCGAGAATGTGCTGGATGATCTCTGAAAACTCGAACGTGCCGACAATGGTGGCAAAGCCCTCGCGCAAGGTTTCTGATTCGGCGTTTTTGGCGGCGAGTTCGTTGATCAACTGCTCGCGTTCGATGTCGGCCTGTTTTCGCTTGCTGATATCGCGCTGGATTCCGAAGAAGCCGGTAATTCGCTTTTGCTCATCGTACAGGCAGACATAATCGCCTTCGAACCAGGCGGGTGTGCCGTCGTCCCTGCGTTCGTAGGTTTCGGTGTGCAAATGCCCCTGATCGAACAGGCGCCTGCGCAGTTCGAGTCCCTGCTGGATATCGTGGGCGAAAATATCGCGCGAGGTAAGGCTGAGGAATTTCTCGCGGGTCAGGCCATATTGCTCGAGCATGGCGTTGTTCACGTCGGTGTACCGCTGGTTGTTGAAGATGTGAAGCAGTATTTCATCCTTGTTCACAGCGTCGTTCCAGGGCTGGGGCTTGTCGAAGATGCTGAAGAAAAAACCGTCCAATGACTGGTTGAAAAAGGCGTGCAGGAGACGTTCGTTTCTA
>JACPVD010000274.1 GCA_016191895.1 Chloroflexota bacterium
GCTGGGGTTTATCTTTCAATCGTATAATTTGATCACCAGCATGAACGCGCTGGAAAATGTGGCCTTCCCGATGCAATTCAACGGGATGCCTGTGTCCCAACGAAACCAGCGCGCCCGTCAATTGCTCGAACAGGTTGGGCTGGCGGATCGAAGCGACCATAAACCCGCCGAACTCTCCGGCGGACAGCAACAGCGCGTTGCCATTGCGCGGGCATTGGTCAACGACCCCACGCTAATTCTTGCCGATGAACCCACGGGCAACCTCGATACTTCCAGCGGAATCACCATCATGCAATTACTTTCAGACCTGCACAAATCAGGCCGAACCGTGCTTGTCGTAACGCATGACCCGCGCATGACTCGTTTTGCCACGAACAAGATATTCCTGCTCGATGGGCATATCGTCAGCGAAGAGGAGTATCAACGCCAGGTGGTGGGGCAGGAAGTTGCGGAATAATGCGCCCTCACCCTAGCCCTCTCCCCGCTTTGCGGGGAGAGGGGATTCAGACTCCCTTCCCCCATTGGGGGAAGGGCCGGGGATGAGGGCAAACTGGAGACTGAATGAAGTTTCAAACAAAATTTTTCACATCCATAACCCTTGCATCGATCATTTTGGCAGGCTGGATCACTCCTGTATATGCCAACCCGATCATCAGTTCCGTTTCGCCAAACTTGGTATTTAACGACACAGCCACAACCATCACCGTGACCGGCTCCGGCTTCGTCTCCGGCGCAGTGGTTTCGTTGAATAATTACGGCGCGCTCACTACGTCCTTTGACAGTCCAACGCAACTACGCGCGGTTGTACGTCCCGGCGTGCCGGCGGGGACATATGCCGTCGTCGTTACCAACCCCGATTCCACAACGAGCCAACTTGTCAACGGTCTCACCATTGCCGACCCATCTCCACTTCCTACCGCCACGCCGATTCCATTCAATCGCCCGCAGATGGTCGTCAGTTCGTATGAGATCAACCGCGCAAGGGTCAGCGCGGGAGGCGACTTCAAACTCAGCATCGATTTTGCCAACGCCGGCACCGCCACCGCGTTGAACGTTCAGGCTGTATTTACATCGCCCGATCTGATTCCCACTGAAACAGGCGGCGTGATTGCATTGGATTCGGAACTCCTGCCCGGCCATCACAGCGATGCGGTGCAAAAATTTTACGCGCTCAGTTCCGTCTACGGAAAGACCGTCATCTCCATTGAAGCGACAGTCACCTATTACGATACCGATGGCACGGTGTACACCGACAAATTCACGCTCAGTATTCCCGCCGATGGAAGCACAAACGACGCGTATCCCACGTCCACGCCCACAGGGGTGAATAGCGCCCAATTGGTCATCGCCAGTTATGCGGCTACGGTGAATCCGCTCCAGCCCGGCGAACAATTCCAACTCGGGCTCACCGTCCAAAACATGGGCAACACGGCGGCGAAACACGTCACCATGATCGTGGGCGGAGGCTCTGCCGGCAACAGCGGGGAAACTCCCCAGCCCGGTGGCGTATCGGGTAGCGGCGGCGAATTCACAAACTTTGCGCCGCTGAATTCATCCAACATTCAATCGCTGGGCGATATTCCCGCGGGCGGCGCGATGCAGGTATTGCAAGACCTCATCGTCAATGTATCCACAAGCCCGGGCGCATACCCAATGAAAATTTCGTTTTCGTATGTCAACAACAAAGGCGAGGTCATCAACGACGACCAGGTGATCACCCTGCTTGTGTATCGATTGCCGAATGTCGACGTAAGTTTTTATCGTCCGCTCGACCCGATCTTCGCCGGCCAGCCCGCCGCATTGCCGATTCAAATCGTGAACCTCGGCAAAAATTCGACGGTGCTCGGAAACATGAAGATCGAAGTGGAGGGAGGGACTCTCGATCCAGCCTCGACGTTGGTTGGGTCACTCGACCCGGGCGGATACTTCACCTTTGACTCGACCCTCTTCGCCGATGCGCCCGGCGACCTCAACCTCACCATCACCATCGAATACACCGACGACTTCAACCAGGCCCGCACGCTCACGCGCAAGTTAAATGTGACAGTGGAAGAATCCTTTGTAGACCCCGGCATCGATCCATCGATGGGCGGCGGAGGCGGTGAAATGCCACCGATCATCGAAGAGGAAAGTTTCCTGCATAAAATCTGGCGCGCCATCCTCGGATTCCTCGGCCTCGACTCCGCCCCGCCGACAAACGAAATCCCCGGCGGTGAAATGATGCCGGGCGAAGAGATGATTCCCATCCCGCCCAGCGGCGGCTAAGGCGGGTAGCATTCGGACTCAAACGTCTCTGACGTTTGAGAGCCAGTCCAAAGTCAGAGACGTTGGACTCCAAGGGCCTTCTTAACATGAAATTTCTCGATCTCCTCCGCCTCATCATCGGCAACCTCGGCCGCCGCAAAGGGCGTGTTGCCCTCACCGCCATTGGCGTCGTCATTGGCACGGCGGCGGTTGTGATTCTCGTCTCGCTCGCCATTGGCCTGCAAAAAAGCGCCACCGATCAAC
>JACPVD010000275.1 GCA_016191895.1 Chloroflexota bacterium
CTTCGACTGCGCTCAGGGCGTGCCTGAGAACTGTTCGGCGGTCTATGAACTTTCTCACCCCTTTGAGTTGATTCCATTTCACCTGCGTGTCTTTGCCTTTTTCGATCTCCACAATGACAAAGAATCGATCTTCCTTTGCCTCGCCAAAATCCACGCGCTCGATGGAGCCGGGGTAAATGACAGGCGGTTGAAAGCCTTCGTTTACATCCTGCGGCTTGTGGATGTGTCCCATCGCCACGTAACTAAATTTCGGATTTTTCACCAAACTCCCCGAAAGGACAAGGTCATTGCCGAGCATCACGAGTCTTTCCCCGCCAAACTTCGCGCCTTCGATGGATGCGTGCGCGGTGAAGATAATCGGCAGGGATGAGTCTGATTCCTCAACCCAACCCGCAACCAATTCCCCAATATTTTCCTCGATGCGTGAGAAGGCGTCTTTTGAGTCTGTCTCGCCTGTAACCGCCATCAATCCCGAACGCGCGATCCACGGCATAGCGATCACCTGTATGGGCAAATCCCACAAATCATCTGGTTTTAGAAAGCACGGCTCATCCAACACTTTCACAAATGGCACTTGCAGGGTTTTGAATTCCTGAAGCGCGTGAGCGCGGCCTGCCGCCGGGGAAATATCGTGGTTGCCGATCAACAACAGCGTCGGAATCTTTGCCTGCGACAAGCGCATGATGCGTCTGCCCCATTCGCGTTGAAATGTCGGCGCGGGAGAGCGGTCTTTGTAGGCGTCTCCGGCAAAGATGACCATACCCACTTTTTCATCGATCGCCGAATCCACGATCGCGTCCAACGACTTGAGAAAATCAAGCACGCGCATGGGCAATCCCGTGACGGGGTCGTGGCGGCCATAGTTGGCCATGTCAATGTGGGCGTCGGCAAAGTGTAATAGTTTCATAATATGTACCGGAGTCCAAAGTCTCCAGACTTTGGACTAGCATTGTACGCCCAACGTCTGGGGATGTGGACTCCGTGTTAAGGCTGCAACCCAAGGTCTTGAAGCGCCTGCACGGCGGGGAGCCAATTCACGTGGATTCTCAACGCCATGCGGAAATCGTCTATGGCGGCCTGGGTGTTGCCAGCCATGTAATAGGCGCGTCCGCGCCAGAGCAGGGACTCTCAGAGTGTGCGTTCCTGCTTGCTGGCAGGGTCGGTCAGGGTGGTGTCTGCGAGGCTGATGACATCTGCATAACGAGCCGAATAGTAATAAGCAAAGTACGGCCCGGTCTGATACCACATGGTGCGATAGGGGCGGTCTTTGGTTTCCGTGTCCCATTTGGCGTACAAGGAAAAGGCTTGATCATAAGCCGTGGCGGCATCAACATATTGGCGCAGTAACACATGACTCGTCCCCCTGTTGAACCAGGCAAAGAACAGGTCGTTTCCGCTCAGGGATCGGATGTCTTTTTCGGCCAGTTCGAGCGCGTGTCCCGCCGCCCAGGTTTCATCTGTCCACGGGCCGAGCAGGGTCATGACCTCCGATTCGCGATCGGGCGGGTACACCACAATAAACAGATAATTGAAGGCGCGCCAGCCTTCCTGATAAACGGCGTATTCACTTAATAAATTCTTGCCGGGTTTGGTATAGGCATCCTGAACGATGAATCCGCCGCGGGTGTCGTCGTAGCCGGTGGTGAAGAGGTAATGTCCCAGCCAACTGATCTTGCCGGTGGTGTCGTGCTCGTAGTATCCCTTTTCCACAACGACAGGAAATCCCGCTGCGATGAGCCGCTTGATGAGATTTGGGTCGCCGCCGTGACGCATGATCGCGCGATAATCTGTGTTCTCGTTGACGAAGTCCACGAGTTCATAGGGCATCACGTTTTTATCGTCTTTGCTTCGGTCGATAAAATTGACTCGCGTGTTGCCGGAGCCGGGTTTGACGACCTTTGCCACATCGTCGCGATTGCCCTTCCAGCCCCAGAAATTCAACGCCATGGTGATGTTTGCGGGGCCGCAATAATTCCAGCGTTCGTGCTGGTCAACGTAGACGACGCCTTCCAAACTGACTGCGCCCGGCAGAGGCGTGGAGGTGATCGTGGGCCGTGCTGTCGGGCCGGGTGTTGGAGTCACGGTCGGTGTGACCTGCGGTGTGAGGGTGAGCAAATATTCGGCGCGGGTGGTGGCAATGACGGTTTCGATGGTAATAGCGGTTTCGCCGCCAGGCTCGAAGATGATATCGCCGGGCGGGTTGAAGAAATAGATGATCTGCGTGCGCGCGGCATCCACGCGCCAGGCGAGGCGGCTATGCACCGGCGGAAGGTAATAAATGCCAATGACAAGAACGAGCGCGATTGGGATCAACCAGTATTTATTGAATTTGGTCTTCATTTTCATGGGATGGATTATAAAGCACATCATGTCATTGCGAGGCGGATGCTCTTCCGCCGAAGCAATCTCTTGAATAAGGGGAGATTGCTTCGGGCGAAAACCGTCGCCCTCGCAACGACATACGGAGATTTGCGTAAAAACACTTGGAGGTACGAAATGACAACTCAAACAAAAGGACATGTCCCCTGGTATTTGTGGCCGTTCGTCGCGTTATGGAAATTGCTGGCGGTGATCGTGGAAATGACCGGCCGATTCGTGGCGATGGTTCTCGGCTTTGTGCTGATTCTCGCCGGCGTCATCGTCAGCCTGACGATTGTCGGCGCGATCGTCGGCGTTCCGCTGGCGATCGTCGGGTTGTTGCTATTTCTGCGCGGGATGTTTTAGTGATAATAGGTGACAGTCACTTTGAAA
>JACPVD010000276.1 GCA_016191895.1 Chloroflexota bacterium
GAATCGTAACCGCGCCCAATGCCCGCCCGCCGTAGATCAACGGCAGCGCCATTTCGGATCGCGTGTGCGGCAAATGCGGATTCTTGAAATGCACCCGCTCCTCGCCCACGTCCAATGCGATCCGCGCCTCGCCCATGGCAATGCATGCGCCGATCATCGAGTCGGTTCCGATCTTGAGTTTGTGTCCCTCGGCCACCATGGCCTTGCCCGCCCTGCCATAACCGGCGCGCAACACAGCATATTCATTGGCTTCATCCACAAGGAAGACGCCCGCGTAATACAAGCCGTACGATTCGCAAATAATGTTGACCGTTTGCGGAAGCAAATCTTCGAGATCGAGAATCGATGCGGCCTCTTTGCCGACCCGATTGGCGGCTTTCAATAAACGCGAACGACGTTCGGCCTGCCGGTGCAGGTTGGAATTTTGAATCGCCACCGCAAGTTGATCGGCCATCGTCTGCAATGCGGCGATGTCTTCGTCGTGGAAGGCGGCCTCCTCGGTGGATTGAACCGTGAGCGCGCCGATGACGTCTTCACCCACAATGAGTGGAAGCGCCATTTCGGAGCGCGTCTTCGGCAGGTGCGGATTCTCGAAGAAGACCGCCTCCGCCCCCACATCGAGCGCGATTCGACCCTGGCGATTGGCAATGCATGCGCCGATCATCGAATTCCCGCCGACGGCGAGTTTGTGCCCCGCGTGAATCATCTCCCTGCCCGCGTCGCCGCGGCCGGCTTTCAACACCGCGTATTGTTGCGCGCTGTCGAGAAAGAAGACGCCCGCGTAATAAAAGCCGAACTCGTCGCAGATGATGTCCACCGTGCGCTGGAGCAATTCATACGGGTCGAGAATGGACGTGATGTTCTTCGCCGCGCGCGCCGAGGCTTTCAATAAAGTAGCATGTCGTTGAATATCGTTTGTCATGGTTTCCTCTTTTGAGTTTAAGGTTGAAAGGTTCAAGGTTGAAGGTCAAAGGTTGAAGGTTGAACGATTAACCTGCAACCTTCAACCTGTAACTTGCAACCCTATTATGCCTGTAATATCTTCTGAATCAACTCCACCAATCCCTGCTCGCGGCCTTTGACGAAGAACGCGCTCGCGCCGCCGGAGACCGCGTCTTTAGCCTTGGTCACTTCGTCGTACGCCGTGAGAATCACAACCGGCAGGGACTCCTTTTGCCTCTTGAGATCTGCCAGCAAATCCAGCCCCGCGCCGGTTTTGGGCACGCCCTCGAAGCCGGGCATGTTTAAATCCAGCACGGCGATATCGACCGCGTTTGCATTCTGCGAAAAGGTCTCGCTCCCACTTTTGCAATCCGACGCGGTGATCACATCGAAGCCTGCGCGTAACAACGTCTTCTCCAAACTACGCAGGATTAACTTTTCATCGTCCACTAAAAGTACGGTTGTCATTTGTCCTCCGGTTATTATTAATATACTCTATCAGAAATATACTTGGGGTATGGGGTGTGTTGAGCGCGCTTCGCGCGCTCAACACACCCCACCGCCCCTTCTTTTGATTTGCACATGTACAAGTGGCGGACTAAAGTCCGCGCTACGTTAATCTCACTTCGCCACCGGCACCCGCACAGAAAACATCGCGCCTTTGCCGGGTTCGCTTTCCAGTGAAATGTTTCCGCCGTGTTGTTGAACAATCTGCATCACCGACGAAAGCCCAAGCCCCGTGCCGCCGCTTCCGCCTTTGGTGGTAAAAAACGAAACCCAAATTTTTTCCTGAATCTCTTTCGGAATGCCCGGGCCGTTATCCTTCACCGTCACCAAAACAAATTTCGGGTCGGCGTCGCGGCATCCGCTGACAAATATTTTCGGCTCATACGTTTGCGACAACGCCTCCCACGCATTCTTGATCAGGTTATTGAAAACCTGCTCCATCTGTCGCGCATCCACAAATGCGTTCGGCATATCGCCGGCCCAATCGAATTGCACCGTGCCGTCGGGCAGCCCCATATTCGCGACCGTATCCACAATCATGTCACGCAACGACACCGGCGCATCGTTTCGTTGCCGCGCCGGGCCGATCAACCCCTCCTTGATGCTCAGGATCGTTTCCGCGCTTTTCTCGGCGATATCCAAATCTTCCATGATCGATTCGACACTGACCAACGCCCGCAGACGATTCGCCTTCATGGACGACATCTCCGCCAGAACCTGATCCAGATCAATATGACTTGCCCGCGCTTCCTCCCTGACCGTTTGAACGGCCTCTATCAGAACTGCATTTTTTTCGTCTGACGCCTTCGCGCGCGCGGCCAACGCGAGAAAATAAACCAAATCTTCGCGCACTCTCTTCACACTGCCCGGAATCGGCGCGGCCTTGTTGCCGACCCAATGAATGGCTTCACCCGTTGCGGTGGCAATCGCCTCGAACGTCTTCGTGCGAACGATCTCGGCGGTGGCCGCTTCGAGTTTGAACATCAATTGCGCGTTGTTGATCGCAATCGCAACCTGATCCGCCATCGCCTGCAAAGAGGTAATGTCCTCTTCTGTAAACGCATTGAGTTGGTCGCTTTGCACAGTCAGCGAACCGAGAGCCTGGGACTGGACAATAAGAGGCAGAGCCATCTCGGATCGCGTATTCGGCAAAAACGGATTCTTGAAGCGCGACTCCTCCCCGGCCACGTCCAGCGCGATCTGCGCCTCCTGCTTCAAAATGGACTTGCCGATCATCGACTTCTCGTCCACAGGCAGGCGGTAGTTTTCGGCAAGCATCTGCCGCCCGGCATTTGCATACCCGGCGCGCAGAACCGCCCATTGACCGTTTTCTGCCACCAAAAATATTCCCGAATAGTAAAAGTTGAATTCGCTGCAAATGATGTCCACCGTATATTTGAGCAGGTCGTCCAAATCCAAAATGGACGTGACCATCTGCCCGACACGCGCGGCGGTTTCAAGAAGTTTATGCCTGCGTTCCAACATCGAAAACATGCGTTGATTCTGTTGAAGCAAGTGCTTGTTCTTCTCCACTGTGTTGGTCAACTGGCGGATACTGCCTTCGAGTTTTTCCACCAACTCCTGCTGATACGCCTGCAAATATTCCTCGGCATGGTCGAGCGTCTCCACTTTGCCGTTGAGGTAGGCGTCGATTTGATCGGCAAAGTCCGCATCGATGGGCTTGGGGATAAATCCCACCGCCCCTGCCGCCAACGCGCGTTCGCGCACGCCGGGCGTCACATCGCCGGAAATGATGACAATGGGCGTGCTGGGGAGCATCTTCTTCAAGCGTGTGGCGGCTTCACTGCCGGTCATGTGCGGCAGGCTGTGATCGAGCAGAATCAAGTCGGGCTGGGTCTCCTCCGCCAGTTGCAACCCATCCAATGGATCGGACGCCTCCAGCACCACATACTTTTGCGCAAGCAAACGCCGCACCAGCGAACGGGCTTCGTCGCTGTCTTCGATGTAGAGGATCTGGGGCGTGGCGCGCGGGGTGGACATGGCAGGTTTGAAGTTACAAGTTGCAAGTTACAAGTTACAAGTTGCGTGTGGCATGTGGCGTGTTTCCATTCAATCTCTTCTGGATCACTTTGTCTATGGCTTCCGCAGTGATGGGAGATTCCTGAATGACGCGCAGAAAATCGGCACGTGGAAGGGACAGGACTTTGACGGGCTTTTCCGCGGCGCGGACGCTGGCGATGGAACTGCCTCCACGAAGCAACTCAACTTCGCCGAAGAATTCGCCGGGGCGCAGGCGCGAGAACACAAATTCATGTTTGTCGTCCTGCAAAAGAAGGATTTCCACTTCGCCATCGCGGATCATGAAGAAATGATTCACGGGGTCGTTTCGCGAAAGGATGGTTTCGTGCGGCTGATAGATTTGCTCTTTGGCAAGGCGCGTGAACTCCATCATGTGACGATGGCGCAATTGCGGCAGGGAACGCGAGACGGTTTCGTCGATCAACTCGCCGTCGGAAAGGATGATGTTTCGGTGCGTGCGGGATGTGAGGGATGGGTCATGCGTGACCATGGCAATGGTCTTTCCCTGCGACACAAACAACTCGAACAGTTGAATGATGGTATCCGCCGAGCGCGAATCGAGGTTGCCGGTGGGTTCATCGGCGACGAGCAAGGGCGGGTCACAGGCCATGGCGCGGGCAATCGCGGCGAGTTGTTGTTGTCCTGTGGAAACCAACACGGGGAGTTTGTTTGCAAATTTTTCCAAACCGACAAGTTTCAACAGATCCATGGCGCGGTTGGGGCGTTCGTCGAAATCATACATGTCCACGTAATCCATGGGGAGCATGACGTTTTCGAGAAGCGTGAGCATGGGCAGTAATTGAAAGAACTGGAACACAATTCCAAGATTTCGCCCGCGCCACTTCGACCTCTGGCTTTCACTGACACCGGTGTAAATATCCGCGCCGTTGACGACCACCTGCCCTTCGGTGGGATGGTCGATGCCGGTGATCATATTCAATAAAGTGGATTTGCCGCTGCCAGATTTTCCGACAATGGAAACAAACTCACCGCGATTGATCGTCAGGTCGATGCCTTTGAGGACGGTGAAGACCCCGGCCGCGTTGGAGAATCGCTTGACGACGCCGTGTAGTTGAATCATGGCTTCGGGGGATTCTTCTGCTCTTTGGACAGAATCAATTGTCAGCGCGGAGAGAGACGGAGTCCGGAGCGAGTCGAGGGATGTCATTTTCGCCTCCGCATCATCGTCTTGTCGAGTTGAGGTTCCAGTTCCGATTCTGTCAATTCGCCATCGGCAATGGTGAGACTACGCGAGAAGCGCGTTGCGAGACCCATATCATGCGTGACCATGATGATGGTTTTGTTTTGTTCGCTGACAAGATGATCGAAGACGTCGAAGATGTGATCGGCGGTGACGGAATCGAGACTGCCCGTCGGTTCATCGGCGACGAGAATGGGCGGGTCGTTGGCGAGGGCGCGGGCAATGGCAACGCGTTGCTGCTGCCCGCCGGAGATGAAGGCGGGCAATTTGCTTGCATGTTCTTCGAGTTCGACAAGGCGCAATAATTCCATGGCGCGTTGCTTTGATTCGCGCGGCTTGAAATTATCCGACAGGTCCATCGGAAGCATGATGTTTTCGACGAGCGTGAGCATGGGCAGGAGTTGAAAGGATTGATAGACAACGCCCATGTTTCGCCCGCGCCAAAGCGCGCGCTGGTCCTCGTTCATTCCGTGAATCGAAATTTTCGAAGCGCCCGAGTTGACCAGCACTTCGCCGCCGGTGAGTCCGTCGACGCCGTTGATCATGTTCAACAGGGTGGATTTCCCCGCGCCCGATTTGCCGACAATGCCGACAAACTCGCCGACATCGACATTGAGGCTAATGTCTTTGAGCGCAACAAAATCCCCGGCGGCTGTGGAATAGGTTTTGAAGACGTTATTTAGTTCGAGGAGGGTTGAGGACATATCCTCCCGATTTTACCGCCTTTGTGCTTTTTATTGCAAATAGCGGGTTTGCAGTCGGTTTTCAATTGGGGAGGAAATAGCAGTAAACGGACTTTGACACGGATTCACGGACGGGAACGGATTTATTATGTGGAGAGGTGAAGCGCGAGAGTGAGCGCACCTGCAATGGCGCAATAAACAGCAAAGGTATAGAGCGAGCGTTTACTGAGGTAGTCAATCAGCCATTTGATGGCGAACCAGCCGGTGATGGCAGCGGTGATAAACCCGACGGCAAGTAATGGGAGGAACTGCGCGAGATTGGGCATTTGGATCACGTCCAACATTTCGTAGCCGCCGGCAGCGAGCATGACCGGTATCGACATGAGAAAGGCAAACCTTGCGGCGGAGGGACGGTCGAAACCGCGGAACATGCCGCCGCTGATGGTTGTTCCGCTTCGAGAGGCGCCGGGGAATACGGCGATGATTTGGAACAAACCCACGACCAGCGCGTCGAGCCACGTCATCGACTCGAGGGAGCGATTCTTTTTGGTGAGCGCTTCGGCGGACGTCAGCAATATTGCGGCGGAGAAAAGCCGAATGGATGCCTGGAGCATAGGCTGTTTGAATAACGCTTCGACGGCGTCTTTTAACAAATAGCCTGCGAGGAGGGCGGGGGTGGTGGCAACGATGATGTAAATACCGAGGAGGGTATCCGGTGGCGTGGAACGTGGAACGTGATACCTGTTACGTGTTACGTGGTACGTGGTACGCAGGATGGATAACAAGTCTTTCCAATAAAACGCAAAAAGGGAAACGAGCGTTCCGAGTTGGACGATAACGAGGAAGGAAAACATGGCGTCGTCAGCGGGGATGTTGAGCAGTCTTTGCGTAATGAGCAAATGGGCAGTGGAGGAGACGGGGATGAATTCGGTCAGTCCTTGAATAATGCCGAGGAGGAGAGCGTGGAGGAGGGTC
>JACPVD010000289.1 GCA_016191895.1 Chloroflexota bacterium
AGCGGTGACCTGAGCCTGTCGAAGGTAAGTAACCGTCATTCCCGTATCCACCAATGGCGGTTGTCACACACTGTTATCTCTAGGCTTTAATGGCGGCACTTTCAATATTCACTTGAATCAAGGATGTACTGTCGGTCAGCAAATATCTTTTCCTCCCTTGAAGGCAAGGGCAAGGACGATCACCCCGGAAATCAGCAAAAGCGCTGCGAGCGCCCATAAAATGATCGAACGTTGTTTTGGCGGAATGGAATTTAACATCGAGTCTCCTTATACAAGGGCGGGATTATAGTCTGGATAAATTAAAACAACTTTATCGTTACCCTGCGAATCCCATACTGTTTGCGTACGCTCTTACGGAACGGACTCCAACGTCTGGAGACGTTGGAGTCCGTGCCCATAGTGTAAAATCCGGGGCGCATGTTAATCTACGACTTCGATCTTCCCGCCCTGACCGGCCTGCTCAAAAACTGGGACGAACCCGCCTACCGCGCAAACCAACTCTGGCAGGGACTGTATCAACATCTTTACGCCTCCGCCAATGAATTCACCAGCCTGCCCAAACCCTTGCGCGAAAAACTTTCAGAGCGGTTGAACTTCTCCCCTCTCAAAGTGAAATTGTTCCAGGATTCATCCGATGGGCAGACGCGCAAAACGCTCTTTGAGTTGCACGACGGGCATGTAGTCGAAGCCGTGCTCATGCGCTACGACCCGGATACAAATTCAGGAAAAGGCCGCCGCACCCTCTGCATATCCACCCAGGCCGGTTGCGCAATGGGATGCGTCTTCTGCGCCACCGGCCAGATGGGATTCAGCCGTCACCTCACCAAAGGCGAAATCATCGCACAGGTCATGTATTATGCGCGCGCCTTGAAAGAGGAAAATCTCACCGTGACGAATATCGTCTTCATGGGCATGGGCGAACCTTTTCACAACTACGAAAACTCAATGGCCGCCATCGACATTCTCAATGATTCGGATGGTTACAACTTCGGCGCCAGGCGATTTACGATCTCCACCGTTGGGCTTGCCCCCCAAATCAAACGCTTTGCCGATGAGAAACGACAGGTGAATCTCGCCATCTCCCTGCATGCGGCGGAGGACGACGAACGGCTTGCGATCATGCCGGTCAACAAGCGCTACAAGATCGACGACGTCATCGCGGCCTGCAAATATTATGTGGAAACAACGCATCGCCGCATCACCTTTGAATGGGCTCTGATCAACGGAGTCAACGACACGCCGGAAACGGCGCAAAAACTTGCGGCGCGGCTGTTCAAACACTTCGACTATTCCCAGCGCGGCATGCTTCATGTCAATGCGATTCCCCTCAACCCCACCCAGGGCTATGACGGCGAAGCGACAAACCGTCGGCGGGCGGCGATCTTCAAAGAATCGCTGGAACAGGCCGGGGTCGGGTGTACGATCCGCATGCGTCGCGGGATAGATATACAGGCAGGGTGTGGTCAGCTTGCGGGCGGTGCATCATAATGAATTGATGCTTGATACTTAGTGACTACGCGAAAAATAATTTGAGCAACGAAAACGAAGTCCCCAAGTTCTACTTCGAGACTTCTCCCAGACTCCACAGAATATTTTGATTGAAGTATAGTGAGGCATCTTCGAAACATGGTGAATTCAATGGAACAAAAACAAAACTGGCTCCACCGCCCCGTTCATTCATCCCTGCCGGGCGTTACGAACGAGATTGTCATATTCGCCGCGATCATCCTGCTGGCATTCGTCACCCGTTTTTACGATCTCGGCTCGCGTGTCATGAGTCACGATGAAAGTTTGCACACGTATTTTTCATGGCTTCTCTATCGCGGGCAGGGCTACCAGCATTCACCGATGATGCACGGGCCGTTCCAGTTTCATGTCGTCGCGCTGACGTATTTTTTATTCGGCGCGACAGATTTCACGTCTCGCATTCCGTCGGCGTTGTTTAGCATTGCCACCATTGCAATGCTCTGGTATTGGCGCCGTTATCTCGGCAATTGGGGCGCGTTGATCGCGGGCGTTCTGTTGGTCATCTCGCCGTACATGCTTTACTACGGCCGTTATGTGCGCAACGAATCGTTCGTGGGCCTTTCCGGCGTCGTCATGCTGTATGCCATGCTTCGCCATCTTGAAATGGGGGGAAAAAAATATCTCCTGCTTCTTGCTGCCGCGCTTGCGCTGCACTTCACCTCGAAAGAGACGGCCTTTATTTACACAGCGGAAGCGTTGATTTACCTGGCGGTGTATTTCATCGCCCGCGTCACGCGCCGCGCATGGGAAGGCGCGGAACGGGAATACCGCGCCTTCATCGTCGCGTTATCCATCACCGTTGTGCTTGCCGGTTCCGCAATTGTATATGGACTCTATACACGCGACACCGGGATCATCTCCGGGACGGAAACCGTCATGCCCAGCGATCCCGAAGCGACGGCTTCGCCCCTGACTCCGCCGACAACTGATTCCACCGCCCCGGTCACAGCCCTGGCCACAGCCGCTTTCCTTGCATTCGCGGCCTCTGCCGCGTTCCTGATTCGCGGCTACACCTGGGAGCGGCTTCGCGGCGAACGTTCCTTTGAGTTGCTCATGGTCGCTGGGACGATCGTCCTGCCCATGCTTTCGCCTTTTATCATCAAGGCTTCGGAACGCTGGCTGCATGTCGCAATCCCCACCACCGCCGGCGAGGTACAGGCGTTGAACGGGAACTTGACGTCGATCCTCACCATTGGCGGAATC
>JACPVD010000290.1 GCA_016191895.1 Chloroflexota bacterium
TGAGCGCGCTTCGCGCGCTCAAAACACCCCACTTCCCCTTCTTCAACCACGAACATGAAAGGCGATACAATGATCACCATGAAAAGGCAAATTCCCTATCATGGCTGGTGCTTCGTGTGCGGGCACGATAACCCTCACAGCATTGGGCTGACCTGGTGGGTGGACGACGATGGAATTCTCACATCCGAATTCACGTTGAACGAATCGCAGCAGGGCCCGCCCGGGTATGCGCATGGCGGCGCGTCAGCGGCAATTTTAGATGAAGCCATGGGGCTGGTCGTTTGGGCGGCGGGACATAAAGTGGCGGCAGTGAATCTCGAAATCAACTATCACAAACCGCTCCCCCTCTTCCAGCCGCTGACGCTCGAAACGCGCATAACACAAATGGAAGAAAGAAAAATCTTTTCGGCGGGCGAGATCAGGTTGGCAGATTCAACCGTCGCCGTGAGCGGACGCGGCATTTACGTCGCCGCGCCAAAACTGTTCGAGAGCGTCCGCTTGAAAAGGGATGAAACATGAAGATGCGCGGGCGGCTCGCATTTGCATGGCTGGCAGTCATCGCGAACGCATGCGCTGCGCAACCAGCGTCGACGCCATTGCCAGCCAATATCGCACCGTCGATTCTCAAGGCTGTGGAGAATCCGTATGCGCCAAAAGCGGAAGACCTCGGCTGGGAAACCGGCGGCATTGTTCTGACCTCCGCGAACCTGGCGGAGCAAACGGATAGCATTCCTTCGCAGGTGCGGTTGACTTTACTGGGATTCCTGCCGCGGACGTGCAGTGAATTGCGCGTGGACGTGGCCGACCCAAACGATCAATTCCAAATCATGGTGAGCGCCTACAGCCTGATCGATCCCATCACACGCTGCGACAATGTATTGCGACAATTCGAAACATCCATTTTGCTTGGCGTGTATTCCGCGGGCAGGTATACCGTGTGGGTGAACAACGAATACGTGGGGGATTTTGTATCTGATGAATGAAGCCATTACCGTGCCGCAAACTTCAGTTTGCGTTTGCCGCCCCGCGAACTTCAGTTTGCGCGAACAATCTGAAGATCGCCGTACAAAGCCGCGCGTCTACCTCACATCCAATCCTGTGATTTTTGACAGAAGGCGGTGAAGAAATATTGCAGGCAATAACAGGACGATGTGCAACGCCGCACTTAGTCCAAACAGGGTGGCAACGGAACCCAGGAAATCATTCAATGGCGGCGCGAGGTTTGCCAGCATCCATTCACCGGCACCGGCTGAAGCCGCCAGCGCAATCATGACCGCCATCCACAAACCGAGGGGAAGCCAGGCGTGACGATCCGATTCGGACGGCATCATGGTGCTGGAAACGGCGAAGGCAAGGTAGAACCAAAGGTAAAAGTCATTCACCCCCGGCAGTAATTTAATCCCCTCCCAGAATAACCCGAATTGACCATTTGCCAGCACGTCAACCAGGGTATGAAAGCCCATTTTTTTCAACCCCGCGTAGGAAATGAATAACGATCCCGCGATCAACGGCGCGAGGCCGATCAGCGAATCGCGAATCATATCCGTTCGCTCGGTTTCCACGTAGCCCATTTGCAGGCGTCCATCGGGAAGGGCGGAGGGGATGAGCGAGAATTTTCCCGTTCGCACGCGAAGCAGTTTCGCCATCACAAAATGACTCAACTCGTGCAGGAACACGCCGGGGAGGAACATCACCGAGAACAGGCCGATGGTCAATTGCGAACTGCGGGTGAGGATGAGCAGGACGGTTTGAATCTCACGATGCAAAAGCCGCTGGAAAATTACCAGCGGCAGGAGGAATAGGATGAAAAGAAGGAGACCGGTGAAGAGCATGGATGTTATGTAACTCGTGTTGCGCAGTCCCCATACGGGGATGATATGCGTCGTACCAAACAGGCTGGAGTGTCCAATAAACCGGCCGAATCTACTCGTAAGACTCGTCTATACCGCATTCGGTTGAAAATTGCGCTTTTTTATAAGGTGGAAAGCGCAATTTTCAACCGTGGGTATTATATTTCAGGCTGGTCCCCATTCGGGGATAATAATGCGACGCACCCCCGCGTAAGGTTAGTTATGTGACAGCCGCTTTTGTAATGGCGGTGAACTCGTCGATTTTCAGGCTGGCGCCGCCGACGAGCGCGCCGTCGATATCGGGCTGGGTGAAAAATTCGGATGCGTTCGCCGCGGTGACGGAACCGCCATATAACACGCGGATGGCTTGCGCGGTTTGCTCTCCGAATAATTTTGCGAGCGCCGGGCGGATGACATCCTTCACAACGGCATTTGCCTCCGCGCCGTTGGATGCTTTGCCTGTGCCGATGGCCCACACAGGCTCATACGCAACCACAATGCGCGGCGCGTAGGACGGAGAAACGTCCCTGAGACTCTGACTCGTTTGCGCGGAGACAATTTCACGGGTCTGTTTTGATTCGTATTGATCCAGCGTTTCGCCAACGCAGACGATGGGGGTCAGGTCGAATTTTTCAGCGGAGATCAATTTCCGATTCACAATCGAATCAGTTTCGCCGAAATAGGAGCGGCGTTCGGAGTGGCCGAGGATGACATACTCGCAAATCTCTTTGATCATGGCTGGCGAGATTTCGCCGGTGAACGCGCCTTTTTCCTCCCAATGCATGTTTTGCGCGCCGAGGCCGATGCCCGAGCCTTCGAGCAATGCCGAGGCGGCCATCAACGACATGAAGGGCGGGCATAAAACTTTTTCCACATTTTCGATCTCGCGCAGTTGTAAACTTAATTTGAAGACCAGGTCGCGCGTTTCCGCGATGGTTTTATTCATCTTCCAATTGCCGGCTACGAGGGGTGTTCGCATGGACGATTCCTATTGTATGGTTTTGAGATGGTTTTCCGCCATGAAGCGAATCCATTCGGGCGTGGCGGGGTCGGACACAAGGGCTGTCAGAAGGTTTTTTGCGTCCGCGAGGTTGCCTTCCTTCATCGCGATCTCCGCTTTTAGCAAAGCGATTTCATGGATTGTCGGTTCGATTTTTTCCGCTTCGGCGAGTTGCAGTTTTGCCTTGTCCAGGCTGCCATTGAATAAAGCCTGGCGCGCGCGCGCAATGTGGCCGAGCTGGGGATCGATGGCATCGATGCGCGCCATTGGGTCGAGGGTTTGAGGCTCTTTTATCTGGGATGATTTATAAACAGCCTCATGAAAATTGGTTTTAACATCCTCGGGCATGCCTCCCGTTGACTCATAATGAGGCGCGGCGCGTAAATAAATACCAGTGACAGCGGCCCATGCTTCGCGTTTTCTAAATTCCCCGGCGGCTGCCAGCAGGAAGTCCATATTGTCGGGGCCGGCCAAATTCAATGCTTCCGTCAATTCCTCCATGGCCGGGCGGACCTGCTTTGTATCCCAAAGCGCGAAGGAAAGTTGCAGGTGTGCGTTGGGGTCGCTGGGATTTTGTTCCACCAGTTTTGCCGCCTCCTGCACCGCCGGATCGGACACGGACGGTTCCAGGCCAGACGCTGGCTCAATTCCGCCGGTCAGGCCCAGGTTATCGAGCCAGATGGCGCCGGTGATCGGCTCTGGCATGGTATCGGAAAACCCGATCGAAAACCCGGTCACTTCGGAGGGGTTGAACGGCGTTCCGGGGTTATCCTCCCATTCCGCGCGTAAAATTTCCCCCCAGGGAATCTTGACCGGGATCCAGGCTGATTCGCTTCCGGGAGGCGTTTCCATATGATGAATATGCGTGGAGCGTTTATCGGGCGTGCCGCCATACAAGGCAACGTCAAACACCAGGCCCACCCGATCGGAACGTATCAGGAAGGCGATGCCGGAAGCGTCGCTCCAATCGATTACACGATCATAATAGAATCCGCAGGTGGCCCAGCTTAATGCGGGGATGTCAAAATGCATCAGGAGCGACATGGAGCCTTCATAGGCAAATTCGGAATTCGCCTCGCACTTGATCTTCGTGTCGGCTCCGTCCTGAAAATATGCCTCCCAGCCCGATGTATTGGCCGGGGGCGCGCCTTCGAAATCGTCGATCATATTGACGGGAACGATGGGGGGATTGCCGCCCGTATTGGTGGGCTGGGGCGGAAGGGCGGTTGGTTGAATTACGGGAGGAAGCGTGGGAGGATTATCCGGCGCCTGCGGGCCTACCCTGCGATTGTTATTGCGAATGATGACAAAAGCCAGCGCGCAACAGAACAGGGTTGTCAGGCCAATGCCGACCCATACCCAGAGAGACGTCTTCTTTTTCGGTTTCGGTTGATCAAGTGTGGATTGTTTTTCAGGGATGGGAGTTGGCGGGGCTGATTCTGCCTTGACCGCGTTTTGAGCGGCGACGCGCATGGTGATGGCAGTGCCTTGCATGGGCGTGCCGGCTTCCGCCCACGCGCTCTTGAAGGCCTTGACCAAATCCTCCACCGTTTCATAACGATCCAGACGGTCTTTCGCTAGGGCTTTCAATAAAACCCGCTGCACAGGTTCGGGCACCTTGGGATTTACTTTTCGCGGCAGCGGCAGGGGGGTATAAATGTGATCGTGAATGATGGAGAACGGCGTATCCGCGCTGAAAGGGACCTGTCCCACGACCATTTCGTAGAGCATGACTCCGAAAGAGTAGATGTCGGTGCCGGCATCGACGTCGTTCTTCCCCATGGCCTGTTCGGGCGAAATGTACTGGGGCGTCCCCATGATCGAATCGGAAGACATGGTGGATTCGCACGCTTCGGCGATTCGCGAAAGGCCAAAATCGGCGAGATACATCACACCGTCGTTTGCGATCATCA
>JACPVD010000284.1 GCA_016191895.1 Chloroflexota bacterium
GGACCTGGTTGCCATTTCAATCGACAATGTGCGCTTGATCGACGAAACGAAGAGCCTGGTTTCACAGTTGGGAGTGACCACTTCCATGCAAACGCGCGAAACGTGGGCCAAGTACACAATCCGCCAGCGGCCCGCCTACCAATACACACCGGAGGGCGTCCGTCCCCTTTTCTCGAACGCGCGGCTCGAAGATAAAGAGGGCCTGCATATTCCATTGATCCTGCACGGACAAAAGATCGGCGGCATCATGCTTAAAAGAAAAGGGGTAAACGCCTCATGGTCGGAGCGCGAACGGGTGCTCATTGAAAAGGTCGCAGATCAGGTGGCGTTGGCGCTCGAAAACAGCCGTCTTGTAGACGAAACACAAAAGAACGCCATGCGAAACCAGGTGATTGCCAATATTTCAAACCGTGTGCGCGAAACCCTGGATGTCGAGTCGGTCATTCGTACGGCGACAACGGAATTCCGCAGAGTGTTCGATTTGAAGGAAGTCGAAATCAGCATCGGCGCTTCAAAGGAATAAAACAACAAATCATATGAAACCGCGACGCGCGCCCACTCTTTGGTTCTTCAACAACCGCTCTTTCTGGCGGGTCGACCTGCGCGCCAAGTTAACCCTGGCAAATATGTTGATTACGCTCGCTGCTGTCGTTGGAATGGGCTATTACGTTTACTATCGGACGCAGGACTCGAGCGCGACTTTGATTTCACAACTGGAGTCAAATGTCCGCTCCAAGGTGGAAGCCGACTTGTCAGGCACGAGCCGGGAGCGGGCAACCCTCCTAAACGACTTCTTCTCATCCATGAGCAGGACACTTGCGACGATTGACGCCATGGAAGAGGATATTCTGGCACAGGATTCGACCCTGGGAGATGGGAAAAATTGGAGTGCGGACAGGTCGCTATCCAGGCTGGGGAATGGAAGTTGGGATAATGCCAACACGGAAGCGTCTTCGATCTTCCTTCCCGCATCCGCCGATCTTACGACCGATCTTGTCTCGAAACTTAATATTTTGAAACAAACCGACCTGGCGATCCCGGCAATACTCAATAACAACCCGGATATCATCGCAATCTATTTCGGCGGCGTTCGCAAGGAAACCATCTATTATCCAAATGTCGACCTTGCAAACATTGTTCCGCCGGATTTCGACGTTACCGGGCGGACATGGTATCTGGATGCATCCCCCGAGAATAACCCGGATGGAAAGGTGATCTGGTCGACGCCGTACGAGGATGCCGCGCTCAACGGCCTGGTGATCACAACCAGCATGCCTGTGTTCGGCCCGCAGGAGAAGTTTGAAGGCGTCACTGCCATGGACATTCAGTTGACTCGAATCACCGATCTCGTTTCCAATGTCCGGGTTGGCGAAACCGGGTACGCTTTTCTTGTCGATAAAGATGGCCGCCTGATTGCATTGCCTGAAGCCGGTTACCGCGACTTCGGCGTGACATCTGAAACCGTGCCGCTGGGCGAGCCGCTCGACAGCGCTCAAATGCCCAATATGCCTGCGGAGGTCTTCGATATTCTCGGGGCATTGTCTTCCGGCGAAAACAAGGTGACCGTTGTAACGCTGGGCGGAACGGAAAGGTTTCTGGCCTACCACCAGGTGCCGGAAGTTCAATACAGCCTTGCGATCATCGTGCCTACGGATGAAATGCTTGTTCAATCGGCAAATGTCAACGCGCAAATCACAGAGGAGACAAACAATATCGTTCGGGTAAGTATCATCTTGATCGCCTCGATTTTGGGTGTGGCCGCCCTCGCCACGTTATGGATCGTGACCCTCCTGACCACCCCGTTGAAATCGCTGACAAAAACCGCGAATGAAATCACCATGGGTAACATGGATGCCAGGGCCGAAGTTCGCAGCCGCGACGAGATCGGCATTCTGGCAGATACGTTAAACGCAATGACATCGACATTAAGGGATTCCATTCACTCCCTTGAACAACGCGCGGCCGACAGAACAAGCGAAATCGAACGAAGAAGCAACCTATTGAAGGCGGTGGCAGGCGTCGGCAAGGGCGTTACGTCCTTCCGCGATCTCTCTGAACTGCTGCAACAAACCACATACCTTATTCACGAGAACTTCGGCTATTATCACGTCGGCATTTTTTTATTGGACGAATACAAGGAATATGCGGTTCTTCGAGCTACAAACAGCGAAGGCGGACGTCGTATGCTTGAAAGGAAGCATCAACTCAAAGTCGGCGAGACCGGCATTGTAGGTTATGTAACCCAACACGCCAGGGCGCGTATCGCATTGGACGTGGGGATGGACGCCGTTTACTTCGACAATCCGGATCTGCCAGACACGCGCTCGGAAATGGCGCTTCCGCTGGTTGTTGGCGGGCAAATTCTGGGCGCATTGGATGTCCAAAGCACGGAAGCACAGGCCTTTACAGAGGACGATAGCGCCACCTTGCAAATATTGGCCGAGCAGATCGCCGTCGCCATCCAAAATGCGAACCTGTTTGCCGAAACCGAAAAGGCGTTGGATACGGCGCGGGCGGCTTACAGCGAACTCAGCCGCGAGGCCTGGGGCAAGATTCTGCGCAATCAACAGCGAATTGGTTTCATCGCCACACCCGGCGCCACAAATCAAACCAGCGCAGATACCCATGAACCAGGCATTGCAAAAGCCTATGAGACGGGCGCACTGGTTGTGGGTAGCGACAACCTGACCATCAGCATTCCCGTCAAGGTACGCGGCCAAACCATCGGCGCAATTCGAATGAAAAAAGCGGAAATTGCAGAAGCGTGGACCCAGGAGGAAACAAATCTCGCGATCGCACTCTCCGATCAATTGAGCGGCGCGCTCGAGAGCGCCCGCCTGTACCGGGAATCCCAGCAGCGTGGCGCGCGCGAGTCGCTTGTCTCCGATATCTCCGCGCGTATCAGCGCCGTTTCCAACACAGATGCGATCGTGCGCGAAACCGTGCAGGAATTGGGGCAGGCGCTGGGGAATGCCGTGATTACCTTCCAACTATTGGGAGGGGATAATGGACAGGGCGCAGTGGAATCGAACAATAACGGAAAGGCGGAAGGGTAGCCATGTCCAACCTCCGACGCTCAGGCAATTCGGGACAATCCCTTCTCCAGCAGATCCGGCAGGGCTGGCAGAGATTGATTGCGCCTCATTCATCGATAACGGTGATCGGCGAGTTTCGCCGCGCGCAACTCCTTGCGATCGTAACCCTGGTCCTGGAGATATTGTTTGTGGTTGCGATCTTTTTCGGCCCCAAAAGTCTGGGTGTTTTCCTGACTCTGGGAATCGTCACGCTCGTATCGTATACGCTCAGCCGGACGGAGTATTATCGCGTGGGCACATATCTCCTGACCTACGCTTTCACCGCCGTTGGATATATTCGAATTTTCAATGGCACCGCCAGTTCCATCGAGTCATCTGTCGCCTCGACAGTTCATATATCGCTTATATTTTCAAGTGTGTTGCTCTCGCAAAGAGGTTTTCTAAGCCTGATATTTTTATCCACACTGGCGGCATTCCTTGCCCCTTTGTACTCCAAGGGCCCGGTTAGCGAATTTGAAAGCGCCTACCGCACCGGCGGCCTCGTCATGGTCATGGGAGCCATCCTGTATGGAATACAAATTTTCCGCGCAAACCTTGAACAGGAAAGACTGCAGGAATTGTCCGACGTAAACCGCAAACTCGAAGGCGCCACAACCCATCTCGATCAACGCATCCGGGAAAGAACGCTTGAATTGGAAAAAGCCAATCAACAGGCCCAGGAAAGAGCCGCCCGTCTTCAAATCATCTCGGAAATCTCGCAGGAGATTTCGTCGAATGTGGATCAAAACCCGAGGATGTTCCTTGACCGTATTACGCAATTGATCAGCGAAAAACTGGGGTTTTACCATGTCGGCATTTTCCTTCTCGATAAAAACCGCGAGTTCGCCGTGTTGCGCGCCGCAAACAGCGAGGGAGGCAAACGCATGCTGGAACGCCGCCATCAACTAAAGGTGGGCGGCACTGGCATTGTGGGGTATGCGTCGCAAAGCGGGCGTCCGCGTATCGCGCTCGACACCGGCTCCGATGCGGTCTTTTTCAACAATCCAGACCTTCCAAAGACCCGCTCCGAAATCGCGTTGCCTTTGA
>JACPVD010000285.1 GCA_016191895.1 Chloroflexota bacterium
AAGGGACACAGTGCCGCTGTGTCCCTTTTTTATTGGACATTTGCCCGGAGTGCAAAGTCAGAGACTTTGCACCCAACGTCGGAGACGTTGGACTCCGAATTTTCAACGGTATAATTCCCACCATGCTCGAACTCGTGTCTCTTCAACCGGTCGATTATCTTGCGGTGGGTCATGTGGCGGTGGATGTCACGCCGGCGGGGATGCAACTTGGCGGCACGGTGTCCTATTCCGCGTTGACGGCGCGGGTGTTGGGAATGCGCGTGGGAGTTGTGACCTCTTCAGGGAATGACGCTCCCTTACAGGCGTTGGATGGCATTCACATCGTCAACATCCCCTCGGAACATAGCACGACATTTGAAAATATAAATACCGAAAGCGGGCGCAGGCAGATATTACATCATCAGGCCGCGCCGATTTTGCTGGCTCATATTCCGCAGGTATGGCGGAGCGCGCCGATCATTCATCTTGCGCCGATCGCAAGTGAAATCGATTCGTCGCTGGCGGAGAGTCTCTCCGGCTCGTTGCTGGGAATCACACCGCAGGGATGGATGCGTCGCTGGGACGAAAAAGGCCGGGTGGAGTCGAAGGCCTGGGCAAACAGCGGGCAGGCCCTTCGTCAGGCGGGAGCGGTGGTAATAAGCGTGGAGGATATCCGCCGCGATTTTGAGATTGTCGAAGAGATGGCTCACCATACCCGCATCCTGTGTGTGACCGAAGGGGAGGCGGGCGCGGTCCTGTATTGGAACGGTGATCGCCGGCGATTTCGTCCACTGGCTGTAAAGGAAGTGGATGCGACCGGCGCAGGCGATATTTTTGCGGCGGCATTCTTTGTCCGATTGTATTCGACACGCGACCCGTGGGAAGCGGCGCGTTTTGCCACGCAACTCGCGGCGCGGTCGGTGACGAGACCCGGGCTGGATGGAATCCCGACGCAAAATGAAATCGAAGAATGTCTCATGGAGGTATTACAGTGACTCGTGTTTATACACTGGTGAATCAAAAAGGCGGCGTGGGCAAAACCACCACCACCATTAATCTCGGCGCGTATCTTGCGCAATTAGGACAGCGCGTGCTGGTGGTTGACCTTGACCCGCAAGCCAACGCCACGTCCTGCCTTGGGGTGGATAAACTTGGCGTGCAGGGCGGAACGTACGAAGCCCTGCTGGATGGAACGAATGTGGCCTCCTATGTGTTGTTGAATGAACGGCTCAAACTGGCATTGCTTCCCTCTTCGTCTTCGCTTGCCGGCGCGGAAGTGGAATTGGTGGATGAACTTGCGCGCGAATTGCGTTTGCGCAATGCGATCAAGCCGCTTTTGAGTCAATACGATTATGTGTTGATCGACTGCCCGCCCTCGCTCGGACTCTTGACCGTCAACGGGTTGATGGCCGCGACGAGCGGGGTGATCGTGCCGGTGCAATGCGAATATCTCGCGCTGGAGGGACTCGGCCAATTGACGCAGACCATCGAGCGCGTGCGTTCGCTTTTATTCCCGGAGTTAGTCGTGCGCGGCGTAGTGCTGACGATGTTCGATAACCGCACGAATCTCTCCACCGATGTGGTAAATGAGGTGGGTAAACATTTTCCCGATCAGGTGTTCAAGAGCGTCATTCCGCGCAGTGTGCGCCTTGCGGAAGCGCCTTCGTATGGACTGCCCATCTCCGCGTATGCGCCCACATCCGTCGGGGCGATGGCGTACGAGGCGCTGGCGAAGGAATTGTTGAAGGGCGATAAGAAGGGCTAAACCGCCGCAACATTCCTGTAGCGTGGAGGTAGGTCTTGCGAGAATATGGTTATGATAAACTTTGAAACGAGGCGAAAATGACCACAACAAACCTTATGGATCGAATTACAGTGAATCCAAATCAATGCGGAGGGCGTCCATGCATTCGTGGAATGAGAATCCGCATCATCGATGTTTTGGAATTGCAGGCGGCTGGTTTGGGTCCCGCTGAGATTTTGGAAGAAATGCCGGATTTGACAATGGAAGATATTCAGGCTGTGGCTCTGTATGCCATTCGCCGGCTTGATCATCGCGTGCTGGCGGTGGCGGCTTAATGAGGTATTAGTGGAAATTACGGGATAAGAAGGGAATTGTATAAAACATATCCTTTGTAAATAACTCAAATTGCCACCATTCGATAAGATTTTCGCGGTTTCTTGTCAGCAACCCTCACCCTGCCCTCTCCCAACGGGAGAGGGGGAAATCGTCGAGGCACAAATTCGTTAAAATTGGGGTGAGGGAGGTTTTTCCAATCAAGGTAGCAACTTGGGTTAAATAAGGAAACGAACATGGCACACAAAACAGGACTCGGCAAAGGATTGGACGCGCTCATTCCGAGCGGCCCGTCTCGCGGAAAGGCATCTTCTTCGGGAGTGGGCGGCGTGCAACAGGTGGCGGTGGAGTCGATTCGACCCAATCCGCGCCAGCCGCGCATTCATTTCAAAGAGGATGAACTGGCGGAACTGGCCGCGTCGATTCGCGAGCATGGGGTGATTCAGCCGCTGATCGTCACGACAAAATCGGATGGGACGTTTATTCTTATCGCCGGCGAACGCCGCTGGCAGGCCGCGCAAAAGGCGGGCTTGCGCACCGTCCCTGTGATTACGCGGCAGGCGAATAACCAGGAATTGCTGGAGATCGCGCTCATCGAAAACGTCCAACGCGCGGACTTGAACGCAATGGAAGAAGCCGAGGCGTATCGTCAACTGGTGGAGGAGTTCCGCCTTTCGCATGAAGCGGTTGCAAGGCGCGTGGGCAAAAGCCGCGTGGCAGTGACGAATACCATGCGCCTGTTGGGTTTGGCTGAAGCGGTCAAGCAGGCATTGGTGGATGACAGAATCACCGAAGGCCATGCGCGGGCGTTGCTGGCATTATCCACGCAGAAGGCGCAGGCTTCCGCCATGCAGACGGTGATCAACCTCTCGTTGAGCGTCCGCCAGACCGAGGAGTTGGCGAGAAAACTCACGGGGCAGAAACCGGTCAAGGCGAAGAAACCAACTCGCAGCGCGGATGTGGGCGACGTGGAAAAACGTCTACAGCGAAGCCTCGGCACCAAAGTTTTATTGAAGCACGGCAAAAATGGCGGCTCGGTCACCATCTATTATTATTCCGGCGAAGAACTCGATGCGCTTTTGGAAAAATTGACGTAATTCGATTTAACGCAAAGGCTCAAAGGCGCAAAGAAAAAATACAAACTTGGCGACTTTGCGTTAAGAATTTATGCCGAAAGATAAACAAACTCATGAAACTCCTTTATAACGCGAACATTTATACGCTCGACCAAAATTACCCAAAGGCTTCCGCGCTTTTGATTGCCGGCGGACGCATTATCGCTGTGGGGGAAAAGGAAAAACTCGAATCCATCGCGCATGGCAAAGTGGAAAAGCAGGATATGAAAGGCAAGACCATTTTGCCCGGCCTGACCGACGCGCACATTCACATCAAAAATTACGCGTTGTTTCTTGGCAAGATCGATTGCGAGACAAAGACAAAAGAAGAATGTCTGCGCCGCGTGGCCGAGCGCGTGAAGAACACCAAACCCGGCGAATGGATTCTCGGTCACGGCTGGAATCAAAATGACTGGAATGATTCCCCTCTCCCTGAGGGAGAGGGGTTAGGGGTGAGGGCTGGTTGGCCCTCCGCATCTGACCTCGACGCCATCGCCCCCAACAACCCCGTCTATCTCACCGCTAAATCGCTTCACGCCGCGTGGGCAAATACAGTTGCATTGAACATTGCGCGAGTCGCGAACGATACGCCCGATCCCAAAGACGGAAAAATTCAACGCGATGAAAACAATCGCGCAACGGGCATCCTGCTTGAAACCGCAATGCAACTTGTGGAACATCATGTTCCCGACCCATCCCTTGAAACCATCGAACGCGCCATCGAAGCCGCGCAACCTATTTTATGGAAGATGGGCTTGACCGGCATTCACGATTTCGACCGCCGCGATTCCTTCATGGCGTTACAGCAATTGCATGCGCATGGAAAATTGAAATTGCGCGTGAATAAAAATATTCCCGTCGAAAGCGTGGAGCATGCCAATGAACTTGGCCTGCGCACCGGCTTCGGCGATGAATGGTTGTGGATCGGTTCCGTCAAAGCCTTTATGGATGGCGCGTTGGGTCCGAACACCGCCGCGATGTTCCAGCCATACAATGGAAGCGCTGACAATCGAGGTATTTTGAACATGGACGGCGAAGAACTTTTCGAGCATTGCCGCCGCGCCGCCGATGTGGGGTTAAGCATGACCGTGCATGCCATCGGCGATCGCGCCAATCATGAAGTGCTCAATGCCTATCAACAACTCCGCGCTTATGAAAAAGAAAAAGGTCTGCCGCATCTTCGCCATCGCATCGAGCATGTGCAGGTGTTGCACCCCGATGATGTGCCGCGTCTCGCGCAATTGAATGTGATCGCGTCGATGCAGCCCATCCACGCAACATCCGATATGCTCGCGGCGGATCGTTTCTGGGGCGACCGTTCCGCGCTGGCCTATGCGTGGCGGACTCAACTCGATCTTGGAACCCCGCTCGCATTTGGATCGGATGCGCCGGTCGAATCGCCCAATCCGTTTTTGGGATTGCATGCCGCAGTCACAAGACGGCGAGCGGACGGATCTCCCTCCGCCGAGGGCTGGTACCCGGAACAGAAATTGACATTGACCGAAGCCTTGTCCGCCTACACGATCGGCGCCGCCTACGCCGCCAATGCCGAGAATCGACTCGGCAAACTCGCCGAAAACTACCTCGCAGATTTGATCGTTCTGGATGAGGGCATCTTTTTCATCGACCCCAACGACCTGCTGACGATTAATGCAAGCGCAACGATGGTCAATGGCGAATGGGTATATACTTCGGGATAATAAATTAGTTTGGGAGTCCAAACGCTTCGCGTCCAGACTTTGGACTTCGGTTCAAAACCTATGACACAACCCGTCCCAAAACTCACCCCTGAAATGCTGATCCCCCGCCTGGGCGAATACATCGTCCAGAAGGGGCTCCTTACGGAAGCCGACCTGCAGAGGGCTCTTTCCTATCAGCAGGAAAAAATGGCGGCCGGCGAACATTGCCTGCTGGGCCAGGCCTTGATGGAATTGAACCTGCTCACCCGCGACGCGCTCGATCAGGTGGTGACGGAACAAATCCTGCAATTGCGATCCGCCCTGCAATCGGCCAACCGCAACCTCGAACAGCGCGTCAAAGACCGCACCTCCGAATTGAACAACGCGCTTCAACGGCTTTCCGAACTCAGCCAGATGAAGTCGAACTTTGTCTCGAACATTTCGCACGAACTGCGCACGCCGCTCACGCACGTAAAAGGCTATCTCGAATTGCTTGTCACCGAGTCGCTGGGGAAGATTTCAGACGAACAGCGCCACGCCTTGCAGGTGAGTCAGCGCGCCACCGGGAAACTCGAGAGTATGATCGAAGACCTGATCATGTTCTCGCTTGCCTCACGCGGCGAAATGAGCATGAAACTGGAAAAAGTGGATATCCGCCGCGCTGTCACGTTGATTGCCCGGTCGGCCATTCCCAAGGCCGAGGAACGCGGGGTGCAGGTGGTGGCCTCTGTGGCCGACGATCTTCCGAAGGTGCAGGCGGATTCGGAGAAGATCGGCTGGGTGGTGGGACACCTCCTCGATAACGGAATCAAATTCACCCCGTCGGGAGGAACCGTTGTCGTCGCTCTCAAAGAGGAGGGGAACAACCTTGTCATCATTTCGGTTACCGATACCGGCATTGGCATCCCATCCGATCGATTAAAAGAGATCTTCGAGCCTTTCCATCAACTGGATGGTTCCTCCACGCGGCATTTCGGCGGCACAGGGCTGGGGCTTTCCCTTGTGAGGCAGATCATCGAAGCGCATGGCTCGCTGTTGGACGTGCAATCGGTGGAGGGAAAAGGCTCCATCTTTAAGTTCCCGTTGCTGGCTCTGGGGGATTGATTATGGATCTGGCGACTCTTTCCGCTTTGCACAAGGTCTTTCAGGATATTCAGCGAAAACAGGATTGGCGGGCCGCGTTGGATACGTTGTTTGTGTCCATGCGCGGCTCTTTTGTTTTCGATAACGCCACCATCTATCTGGATGAGTCAGGCGGGCAGGGGTTGGATGTTGTGTATGCGCGCGCGACAGGGCGCGGAAAAGCCGCCGAGGCAGACGCCGCCTGGGGCGAGGAACTCGCGAACGAAGTGATCGCAAAAGAAAAAATGATTCTGCGCGAACCGGGGCGGGGAACGCGTCATCCAACAGATCGAATCAACCGGGCGCACCTGCTGGGCTTCCCGTTGTTTATCGATTCGAAACTGCGAGGGGCGCTGGTGTTTGTGCGTTTTGGCGGACCGGAATATTCCGGACTGCATGTTCACATTGCGTCGTTGCAGGCGTTTTGGGCGGCGGCCTTGATCGAGCGCAGGGATTTGCGCGAAGCGCGCGCCGAATTGGATTCGGTGCAACGACAGATGCGCTTGCAGGATGATTTTGTCTCCACCATTTCGCATGAACTGCGCACTCCGCTTGGGTTTATCAAAGGCTACAGTACCAGCCTGTTGCGGCAGGATACGATCTGGGATGAATCCACCCAGCGTGAATTTCTTAACATCATCGACGAAGAAGCCGACCGCCTGAGCGCGTTGATCGAAAACATGCTCGATTCGGCGCGCCTGCAAAGTAACACCGCGGAATTCAAATTTTCACCCGTGCGACTCGACGCGCTCGCCCGCGACGTGGCAACTCGCATCTGCACATATCACCCCGGACTTAAAGTTGAATTCGATACCGATTCCCTGCCTTCGATTCCCGGCGATAGCACGCGCCTTTCGCAGGTCTTCGAAAACCTGTTCAGTAACGCGATCAAATACGCGCCCGATTCGAAAATTACTGTTGCCATGCGTTTGGCGGCGGACAAGATCCGCGTCACCTTCGCCGACGATGGGGATGGCATCCCGGAGAATTACCTTCCCTTTCTCTTTGAACGTTTCTACCGCGTGCCCGGCGAGCGAACCGTTACCGGCACCGGCCTTGGGCTTTACATTTGCCAGCAGATTATCATGGCGCATCATGGTAATATTTGGGTTGAGTCGGCGTTGGGCCGGGGCACAATGTTCGTCATCGAACTGCCCATTGCGTGATTGTTTTTCATTTCCTGCCTTTAAGGAGTTTTCATGCCCAAACGTATTCTGATTGTGGACGATGAACCCCGCTATCTTCGCCTGTTGGAGGCAAATCTTCGCACGGAGGGATACGATGTGTCCACCGCGCAGGATGGCGTGCAGGCATTGGACGTGTTTTCGGCCCAGCCCATCGATCTCGTGTTGTTGGATGTGATGATGCCCCGCCTGGATGGCTTCGGCGTTTGCCAGCGTTTGCGAGAGTTCTCGAATGTGCCGATTGTCATTTTGACGGCGCGTGGCGAGGAGCAGGATCGCGTGCGCGGGCTCGATCTCGGCGCGGACGATTATCTTGTCAAGCCGTTTTCGGCCACCGAACTGCTGGCGCGTGTGCGGGCGGTGTTGCGCCGGGCGCAATCTCCCACTGAAACCGGCCAGGCACGTTTCTTTACCCATGACGATCTCCGAATCGATTTTGCCCGGGCCGAAGTATGGCGTGGCGAGGAGCCGGTTTCGCTTTCCGCCACGGAATACCGCCTCTTGCTTCAATTCACGCACAATGTCGGCAAAATCCTCACCTCGGAGGATTTGCTCACAAGCGTGTGGGGCGTGGAGTACAGAAACGACAAAGAGATTTTATGGGTGAGCATTGCCCGCCTGCGCCAGAAACTGGAAGTGGATGCCCACTCGCCTCGCCATATTGTCACGCGTTCCGGTTTGGGATACCTCATGCCGCCGATGGAGGCTTAATGTATTAATGTGCATCTTCCCAATAAATTGGGGCGCGGGGTGTTTTGAGCGCGCTTTGCGCGCTCAAAACACCCCGCTTCCCCCTTCTTTTTGAAAAGATACATTAATGCAAGGAGTATGAGTAATGCCTGAAAAAAAGATACTGATCATCGACGCCGATGTTGCCAGCAGTAATTTCATTGCCCGCCATCTGACCAATCAAAAATTTGAAGTTGTTCAGGTGAATTCCGGCAAGGAGGGATTGATCGTTGCCTGGCGCGACCGCCCGGACTTAATCGTGATCGAGCCGACCATCGTCGATCTCGGTGGCGAAGAGATTGCCAGAAAACTAAAACAGGATCCGCGCTCTGCGAACGTGCCATTGGTGGCCCTCAGCAGCGACTCAAGCGTTGTCCGCATGAAAAACTGCCTCGAGGCGGGGTTTAGCGAATACATCCCCAAATCCGGGCAGGCGGTTTCCGCTTTGAGCGAGGCCATCGGCCGTCTGCTTGGGTTGACTGCCACGATCAAGAAACAGGGCGGCTACCTGATCGTTTTTCTTAGCGCGAAAGGCGGAACCGGCACTTCATCGATGTGCGCCAACGTTGCCTCTACCATTGCGCAGAATCAACCCGAGGCGCGGGTGGTTGTGCTGGATATGGTACTGCCCATCGGGTCGATTGCGCCGATTGTCGGTTATGAAGGGGAGCAGAATATCGTCACTGTGGCCGATATGTCGGCTGTGGAAACCACGCCCAGTTTCTTTCACAGGCAGTTGACTGAATTAAAGATCTGGAAGTTTCACCTGCTGGCCGGCTCGCCGGACCCCGAAAGCAGTAACCACCTCAACGCGGGGCGGATCGGGGATATCGTTTCCAGCCTCAAAGACTCGTATGATTATGTATTCATCGACATCGGCCGCTCGCTTTCGAAGATCAGCCTGCCCCTCATTCAACAGGCCGACGTAATCGGCTTGATCGTCAGCACCGACATAAGCACCGTATCGCTGACAAAGACCCTCTGGAGTTACATGAAAAACAAGGGCGTGGATGCGTCCTCCGTGTATACGATTCTTAACCGCGCGGTGGGGCTGGAGGGGTTGAGCAAGGCCGAAGCCGAAAAAACCATCGGCATCCAGATCAACGCCATGATTCCCTACCTGAGCAGTAACATGACCTTCGCCAACACGCACCATCAGCCGTTCAATTTGAAGTTTCCCAACGATACGGCTTCCATCGTTTTGGTGGATGCGGCAAAACAAATATCGACGCAGGCCCGCAGTATGCGGGCGAGATAAACATGGTTATTGCCGGCATGTATTCATTCCGGCAATAACAAGGGAGTATTGTCATGTCAATCGAGTATGACGAGAAGGGCAAATACTATACCGAGGTGGTCGCAAAACAGCCCACGCCCGCCGTGATACAAACCGCCACTCATTTGGTGCGCGGGTTTGTGCATGTGCGTCAGGGGGAACGATTTAAGGATGAGATAGAACGGGACGAGAGGTTCATTGCCATAACCCAGGCCACTATTCATGGAGCAGGCGATCAAATTCTTTTCTCTGCGCCATTTGTGGCAATACAACGCGCGCAAATCGTTTGGGCGATGCCTGTTGAAGAAGCGGGCCTGGAGGATGCGAACATATGACAACGCCCGGCTTGCCAGCCCCAAATAAACTCACAGGCCAGGACCTTATCCGCCTGAAAAAATATCTTGCCGATAACCTGATGAGCATCCTGGAAGCGGAAAAAATCCTCCCCGCTGAACGCGCTGCTTTTGCCAGAAAAAATATTGTCCATGCATATGAGCGGACACAGTTAAAACTTCCCGAAGATCTGCTCAAACAAATCTTCGACCAGGTATTAAATGACGTGCTTGGTTATGGGCCGATCCAGTCCCTGCTGGACGATGAAGCCATCACCGAAATCATGGTGAACGGGCCTAAAAAAGTTTTCGTTGAGAAAAAAGGGCAACTTACCAGGGTCAACGTCGCTTTTGACGACGACGATCACGTCCTGCGCATCATCGATCGCATCATTCTGCCTCTTGGACGCCACGTGGACGCCGATTCTCCCACCGTGGATGCGCGTTTACCCGATGGCTCACGTGTGAACGCCGTGGTCCGCCCCGTGGCCATCGACGGCCCGTCGATTACCATTCGCAAGTTTCGCAAAGATAAACTTCAGGTGGACGATCTCGTGAATTTTGGGTCGCTCACAAGGCAAATGGCCGATTTCCTGCATGCCTGTGTGAAGGCGCGTTTTAATATCATCATCTCCGGCGGCACGGGTTCAGGCAAGACGACGCTTTTGAACGTCATGTCCGGATTTATCCCTGAGAATGAGCGCATCATCACCATTGACGACGCCGCTGAGTTGCAACTCCAACAGGATCATGTAATGCGCATGGAAACGAAAACCGCCAATGCAGACGGGCTTCATGCGGTCAGCATTCGCGAACTGGTGAAAAATTCCCTGCGTATGCGCCCGGATCGAATTGTGGTGGGCGAAGTGCGCGGAGGGGAGGCGCTGGATATGCTGCAAGCCATGAACACGGGTCATGACGGATCTTTAACCACTGTACATGCAAATACGCCGCGCGACGCCATTTCCCGGATTGAAACCCTCGTGCTTATGGCCGGTATGGACCTGCCTCTTAAAGTGGTACGCCAGCAGATATCCTCGGCTGTTGACTTGATTGTGCAGCAAACGCGCCTGAAAGACGGCCAGCGTAAGGTGACAGCCGTGACGGAGGTGGCGGGAATGGAGGGCGACATTATTGTTTTGACCGATGTATTCAAGTTTAACCAGACGGGCGTTACCGCTGACGGGAAGGTCCTTGGTGAAACCGGCCCGACAGGCATTCGACCCAATTTCACGCCGCGTCTTGAAGCGGCAGGGTTCAAACTTGGCGCGGATATATTTACGCCGAAATCGTCCCCCGTCCAAAATCCGCGACGCTGACGTACTCTGCTATAATTCGGACGTTTCATGTCCGGCATGAATCCGCATATCCGCAGACCTTTAGGGTTTCCGTGTACGGTAGAGAATCTGATTTCAAAGAAGGTTTTCCGAGAGTAATAGTAGTAGAGGAAACATGAACAACGCCCAGATCACCATTCGTGAAAAGAAACTTGGTTTGTTGATTCGCGATGCGCGCATGGCCGAACGCCGAAGCATCAAAGATTGTGCCGACGCCATTGGCGTGAAGCCCGGTTTGTTTCGCGCCTTTGAGGAGGGGCGCCGCGCCCCTTCCCTGCCGGAACTTGAATCGCTGGTCTATTATCTCAAACTGCCCATTTCGCAATTCTGGGGCAACGAGACCCGCTCCGACGCGCCCTCCGGCGAACCCCTGGATACCGAACGCCTGAACTCCCTGCGCCAGCGGATGATCGGCGCGTTATTGCGGCAGGAACGCAACAGGGTCAACATGTCCATTCGCCATCTTTCCGCAGAAACCGGCATCAAATCCTCGCGGCTGAATGCCTACGAATTGGGCGAACGTCCCATTCCCGTGCCTGAGTTGGAGGGAATCCTTGTCGTGCTGGGTAGTCGTATCGAAACCTTCTTCGACCAGAATGGCCCCGTCGGCCAGTGGATGACCAGCCAGCGCGCCATGCAAAAATTTATCGACCTGCCGGAAGAGATGCAAAACTTTGTCTGCCAGCCGGTCAACCGCCCATATATCGAACTGGCAATGAAACTCAGCGACATGTCGAAGGAAAAACTGCGCTCTGTGGCTGAAGGCCTGCTCGATATAACCCTGTAATTCATCATGGCATCCAACCCCGCCTCCCTTGCCGAACAAGGCAAACAAGCCTTTGCAAATAAAAGATTCGACGAAGCCGCCGATTTGTTTCGTCAGGCCGCCGAAGGATTCACTTTGGGCCGCAATGGATTGCTTGCGGCTGAAATGAAAAACAACCTGAGCGTGGCCCTGTTACAGGCCGGCAAGCCGCAGGAATCACTGGATGCCGCACTCGGTACCGATCTCATTTTTGAAGGCGCCAAAGATATTACAAAACAAGGCATGGCATTGGGGAATCAAGCCGCCGCGCTCGAAGCCCTGCATCGTTACGATGAAGCCATCGCCGCCTACGAACGTTCCGCCGAGTTATTCGCGCAGGCCGGGGAAGGCGACCTTCGCGCCATGGTCATGAAATCCGCCGCGGCGATCAAACTCAAAACAGGCAGGATCACCGAATCGGCTTTCAAAATGATGGGCTCGCTGGACGCAAAGTAACACCCGAGTTTGTGGGAACGCATCCTCAAATTCTTCACCCGTTTTATAAAATGATCCATATCGGTTTACAGGTTCGGCGCGCAGAGGTACGCGACCATCAACAGATCGCCGGGCTGACCTTCAACGAGTCCCGAATCCACCGCCACCTCGATTGGCGAACCCCGTTCGAGTGGCTGGGCAACTCCAATTATTGGGTGCTCGAAGACGAAGGGCATGTCATTGCGGCACTGGCCTGCCCCGAAGACCCGCCGCGCGTGGCGTGGCTTCGCTTTTTTGGGTGTCATCAATATTTTCCCGAGCATCAGGCATGGCATTTTCTCTGGGACGCCGCGCGAAACGACCTGTTGCAGGCGGGGGATTCGCTCACTGTCGCCGCCATTGCCACGAAACCGTGGTTTCAGTCCATGTTGGTTTCCAGCGGTTTTGAATCCGTGCAAAATATCGTCCTGCTCGATCTGGAGATTCGCAACATGCGACATGCCCCTATGCCGGATGAAACCCGAATCCGCTCGATGCAGGATGCTGACATTCCCGCCATTGCCGAATTAGACTCTGCCGCATTCGGCTCATTCTGGCATAACACAGCCGACTCGATTCGAAGGGCGCGCGCGCAATGCCAAAGCGCCACTGTTGTGGATGATGACTCCGGCGTGGTTGGGTATCAATTCAGCGCAAAGAATCTGCACGGGGCACACCTCGCCCGGCTCGGGGTCCGACCGGATGCGCAAGGGCGGGGAATCGGTTCGGCGCTGGTAAGCGATCTCATCCGCTCGTTTGGCGCGGGACAGATTCTAAAACTCTCCGTCAACACGCAAGCCGATAACGTCGCGTCGTTATCGTTCTATAAAAAACTTGGCTTTGTTCGCACCGGTGAGCAATACTCCGTGCTTGTTTACCCCATAGGTCGTCCATGACCGAAACCGTGTTCCCCCCAGCCATCATGCGCGGGTTTGTCGAATCGCTCTCCGCCGAAATCGGCCCCGACACATTTTCCGCCGCGCTTTCAAACACAGGCCTGCCCGAAGAATGGGCCGATCCCGCGCACTTCACCGCGCTCGATGGCGTTCGAACCGCGCAGGCATATGCGCGCCTGCAATCGGCCTTGCGCACCTATTACGGCCGAGGCGCACGTGGAATCTTTTTGCGAGTGACCGCCGGGCTTTGGGAGCGCCTGCTTGCCGACTCTTCGTTTGCGATCAAAGCGCAATCAAAACTGATTCGCGGACTTCCAAAACCCATGAGGCGCAAACCCGCGCTGGATTTGCTTGCGCGAATCTTTGGCGGAAGAGAAGGGACGATCACGGTTCATTCCCTCGACCTCGACCTGCTTCTCGTGGACAAGGCATCGGTCGCCACCCGCGGCCAATCCGACAACGCCCCGATCTGTTTCGTGACCCTCGGCCTGATTCGCGACTGTTTGTTCTGGGCCGACGGCCGGGCATATGATGTGGAAGAAAGAACCTGTTGTGCAACCGGCGCAAGGCAATGCGAGTTCGTTATTACAACAGGGGGCTTCTCTCAATAAGTTGGGGAGCGGGGAGTTCTGAGCGCGCAAAGTGTGCTCAGAACTCCCCACACCCTTTTTTTGAAAAGATACCAACAGGAGTTTGAAATGAAGCATAGCGAAACAACATGGAAATCCCATGATGGGCTGGATGTTTTCGCCCAATGCTGGGAACCGACAATGCTCCAGCCCAAAGCGGTCGTCTGCCTTGTGCATGGCGTGGGGGAGCACACATCGCGTTACGCGCATGTTGCGGAAGCGTTTGGCCGGGAAGGCTACATCCTGTTCGGCGCAGACCTGCGCGGCCACGGGCGTTCGGGCGGTTTGCGCGGACATGCATCCTCTGCCGATGATTTTATAAAAGACATCGATCTGTTACTGGATCAGGCGCGGACGCGCTACCCGGCCCTGCCGATCCTTTTGTATGGCCACAGCCTGGGCGGAATCCTTGTGTTGTATTACGGCTTGATGCGCAAGCCAAATGTAAAGGGTGTCGTCGTCACCGGGCCCGGCTTGCATACCGCGTTGGAACAGCAAAAGGCAAAGTTGATGATGGCGAAAGTTCTTGGTTCCCTTGTGCCCACCATGCTGGTCGATAGCGGCCTCGACCCAAAAACCATTTCACGAGATGCCGGCGTAGTGCAAGCTTATGTGAACGACCCACTTGTGCATCACAAACTTTCGCTTGGTTTCGGCAAGGCCATGATCGGTGTCAATGCCTGGACTCTGGCACATGCCGGGGAATTTTCGCTTCCCTTGTTGCTCCTGCATGGCAAGGCGGATGTGCTGGCCTTCCCTTCCGGCAGCATCGAGTTTGCCGCCGCGTTGAAAGACAACTGTACCCTCATGCTATGGGACGGCGCCTATCACGAAGTTCACAACGAGCCGGAAAAGATCGAAGTCTTCAAAACGATGACGATTTGGATGGATGCGCGTTTGCGGGAATAGAAAATAAGAACCCTCTAACCCCATACTGGACAAATCCATTTACGCATGGGAAAATTTGCATCCAAACTTCCTATCGTGCAAACCAAAAAACAACCGCGAAAAAAATCTTCCAAAAGGTCTTTGCGTACTTCGTTTCTTCGGCATCTTTTCAAAAAGAAGGGGGGTGTGGGGTGTTTTGAGCGCGCTTTGCGCGCTCAAAACACCCCACACCCCAAGTTATTGAGAGGATGTTTACTTCGCGGCAAAAAGGCATTTGTAGGGTAGAGAGTATCAAAAAATAATTTCACAGGAGATGTCATGAGCAACACAAAAGATATGAGCAAGCGACAGGCGCGCCGCGAGCAGATGCGCCGCAAGGAGGCGCGCGGGCGATGGATGGGAATAGGCCTGATGGTCATCGGCGCGGTCTTTGTCGCTTTTTTGATCATTTATCCGAACTTTAAACCCGTCGGTGCAGTTTTATCCGCTGAACCGGTTTCCCGCCCGGATGCGAAGTTCAACGCCGTGGGCAACCCCGAAGCGCCGATCAAGATCGACGAATATTCCGATTTCCAATGCCCCTACTGCGGACGATTTGCCACTGAAACCGAACCGCAACTCATGGAAACCTACGTGGCCGACGGCACGGTGTATTTCGTTTATCATTCCTTTGGCGATTTCATCGGCCCCGAATCCACCGCCGCGGCGGAAGCGGCCTACTGCGCCGGAGACCAGGAAAAATTCTGGGACATGCACGATATCATCTTTGCTAACCAGACC
>JACPVD010000286.1 GCA_016191895.1 Chloroflexota bacterium
ATTTGTACTTCCAACTCAATCCTGCTGAACTCCGCCGCTCGATTGACAAAAAAACCGCCAAACTTTGGAAAATTTCTCGGTAACATTTCCCTTTGATGCAACGTTACCGTCATAGTAACATTTTATCGTGATGCATTACGCAAGGGAGGCGCGGGCAAGTAGGCAGGTAGATAGGTAGACAGGTAGGCGGCTTAAATCCATATCCTCTTGTTTACTTGTTTACTTGTCTACTTTACCTGTATACTTCGCCCATGCAAGAGATCATCGTCAACCTGCACATGCATACCCGCTATTCCGACGGGAGCGGGCTTCACAAAGATATCGCCGCCGCCGCACTCAAAACCGGGCTGGACGCGGTCATTGTCACCGACCACAATATATTAGTGAACGGCTTCGAGGGCTATTATAAGGATAAGAACAAAAAGGTCCTGATGCTCATCGGCGAGGAGATCCACGACCAGGCGCGCGACCCGCAGAAGAATCACCTGCTGGTCTTCGGCGCGAACCGCGAACTGGCGGCTTTTGCCGACAATCCGCAAAACCTGATCGATCAGGCGCGCGAGGCGGGCGGAATTTGCTTCCTCGCCCATCCAGACGACCCCGAAGCAAAAGCCTTCAACGAGACCGACATCTCGTGGGTGGACTGGTCGGTCCGGAACTATACCGGCATCGAGTTATGGAACGCGCTCAGCGAATTGAAGACGGTCGTGCCGACGAAACTCCATGGCGCGTTCTACGCCTATTTCCCTTCCTTTGTGGCGCGCCAGCCAATTCCCAATACGCTCGCCAAATGGGATGAATTGCTCTCGACCGGGCAAAAAATCGTGGCCATCGGCGGCTCAGACGCCCATGCCCTGCACATGCATCTGGGACCGTTCCATCGCGTGATCTTCCCCTACGAATTCCACTTCCGCGGAGTTAATACCCATGCCCTTCTGCCCGAACCGTTGACGGGCGATGTGAAGGCAGACCGATCCCTCATCTATAAAGCTTTCGCCGCCGGGCATTGTTTCGTCGGTTACGACCTGCCGGCCCCTACAAAAGGATTCCGCTTCTCGGCTCAGGGCTTGGACGAGACCGCCATAATGGGCGATGAAATATCCGCCAGGAACGGCGTGACCCTGCAAGCCAAACTCCCATCCAACGCGGAAATTGTATTGCTCAAGGACGGTATGCCGGTTCAAACCTGGCAAAACCAGCAAGCCTGCACCCACATCACCACCGAGCCGGGGGTGTACCGCGTGGAAGTATATCGAAAGTATCTGGGGATGAGAAGAGGATGGATTTACAGCAACCCGATCTATGTCAGGCAGGAGGGGTAAATAGTGAATGGTGAATGGGAGAAAGCGGGCTCCAGTGAAGAATCCATTCAAATGGACGGTATCAAGCCCAGGTCTTGTATTGAGCCGCGGTGATTTTCATCCCCCAATCCCAAATCCTGTGGTAAACTCACGCGCGTTGTCTGGTACGTTTCATATACGTGCCTTTCCGTTCCCGGCAAACCCACGGTTTGAATGGGAACAAACCCATGGAAAGGAGGTTTTCCCACATGCGTAATTACGAACTGATGTGCATCATCCAGCCCGACCTGGACGAGACCGCCATGAACGGCGTGCTCGACAAGGTCAAGGGATGGATCACCGAGTCCGGCGGAAGCGTGGACAAGGCAGAGGTATGGGGCCGCCGTCGAATGGCGTACTCCATCAACAAGCACCGCGAGGGTCAATACGTTCTGCTGAACGTGACCATGAACCCCGCCGCCGCTTCGGGTCTCGAGCGCAACCTGCGCTACCAAGAGATGATCATGCGGCACATGCTTTCCGCGGTTGGATAATCGTTTTGCCCGGTCATAAACATTAGGAGCACACCATGAGCCGAGGACTTAATAAGGTACAGATCATTGGACATTTAGGCAAAGACCCCGAAATGCGCTACACCCCCAGCGGCAAACCCGTCACCACTTTTACCGTGGCGGTCAGCCGCACCTGGAACAGCGCCGACGGCGAACGCCACAACGAGACCGAATGGTTCAATGTGGTGGCATGGGGCACGCTGGCGGAGATCTGCAAGCAGTACCTCGTCAAGGGACAGCAGGTCTATGTGGAGGGGCGCCTGCAAACCCGCCGCTGGGACGATAAGGAAGGCGCAAAACACACCAGCGTGGAGATCGTTGCCAATGAAATGATGATGCTCGGTGACCGGCGCGAAGCGAACAACCAATCGGACGCCTCCCCTGCAGAACCGGCAAACGGCGCAGCGGAAGAGGAATTTCCGTTCTAAGAAAAACAATAAACACAAAGGCCTCAAAGGTCACGAAGGAAAAAAACCTTGGCGACCCTCTCCTCTGTGTACTTTGTGCCCTTCGTTTTTACAAACCCTTGCGGCACATTCTTTGGAGTAAAAAATGAGTGACGAAAGACCCACAAGCGGCGGCGAAGGCGGCGGAGAACGTCCCGAACGTCCCGAACGTCCTGAGCGCCCCGAGCGCAGTGAACGCGGCGGCGACCGCAAGTTCTTTGCCAAGCCCAAGTTCTGCCAATTCTGCGCCGACAAAACCCTGACCATCGACTACAAAAAGGTCGACCTTCTCCGCAAATACGTGACCGAAGAAGGCAGTTTGCGCCCCCGCCGCCAGACCGGCGCCTGCGCCAAACATCAACGCATCGTTGCGGCGGCAGTTAAACAAGCGCGGCATGTCGCGCTCCTGCCCTTTGCCAACCGCGGCATCGACTAAACATCGAACCCGCATCGGGGCATGGGCGCAGGTCCATGCCCCGAAATTTAACCAGGCAGTCAACATCCCGGTGACCTCACCGACCCCGGAACAGGGGCTCTTAACGCAAAGACGCAGAGACGCAAGGTTTTCAGGGGCTTCCATTGCGCCCTTGCGCCTTTGCGTTAAACATCATCACAGCAAACAGGGTGACGACCTGGAATAAAAACGAAAAAGATTCAACACCCGACCCCCCCGCATTTCCCCTGACCGTCGGGTCTACAACGGAGTTTTCCCCATGTCCAACGAATCGGGCAACAAGCCCGTTCCCCATAAAAAACATGTCGCCCGCCTCGAACGCGAGCAACAGCAAACCCGCCTGATCCTCTACGTCTTCTTCGGCATCCTCGGCGTAGTGGCGGCGCTGCTCCTCTACGGCTGGCTCGACATCAACTATTTTCAACTCAACCGCGCGGTTGCAAAGGTCGGCGAAACCGAGATCATCGCCAAAGACTTCGAAGCCCGTGTGCGCCTGCGCCGCCAGCAGCTGCTCGACAACTACATCCAATACCAGCAATACCAGCAGTATTTCGGCATGGATATGAGCGCCCAGATCCAGGGCATAGACGCCCAACTCAGCTCCCCCGAAACCCTCGGTCAAGCCGTGTTGGGTGAATTGATCGACGAACAGATCATCCGGCTCGAGGCCGAAAAACGCGGCATCACCGTCAGCGAAGAAGAACTCAACGAGCGCATCGAAGCGGGATTCGATTTCTACCCCAACGGAACCCCCACCCCAACCGCCACCCCAACCGCCTTCGAACTGCCCGCCGAACCGGACCTCTCGGAATTCATCACCGCCACCCCGCATGTGACCGCCACGCCTCTGACTCCGCTCACACCTGAATCCACACCCACAACCTCCCCCC
>JACPVD010000287.1 GCA_016191895.1 Chloroflexota bacterium
AATTGCTTCTCGAACGAAGTGGCGCATCCGCCTTTCATCCACATGGCTCGCAAAAAATATTGGATATACATCCCGCGGTTTTTGCGCTTGAGCGGTCTTTGCCGGATGGAAAGTCACGCGTGTTATGTTTGCATAACGTCGGCAAACAAAAGGTCACTTTCACTATGAATTATAATTTGGCGACAGACCTAATCACAGGCCGCTCTTTACAGGCAGCCGACAATACCCTCGAGCCTTATCAAATCTTATGGGTGAACCTATGACACATCCCTCACCTCACATCGGTTTTATCTCCACCCGTTTCGCGGGCACGGACGGCGTATCGCTCGAAACGCAAAAGTGGGCCGCCGTGTTGGAACGGCTTGGGCATGCATGCTTTTACTTCGCCGGTGCATGTGACCGTCCCGCCGAAAAAAGCCAGATCGTGCCGGAGGCGTTTTATCGCCACCCCGAAATCGACAAGATCAACCAGCAGGCATATTCGGGCAGTTGGACGGTCACGAGGAAGGCGCGCGAAGCGCATCCCGAAATCCCCGCGCTGTATAAGGATTCCTTCTCCATCTACATCCGCCCGCCGCAGATGACGCGCCGCGTCAACGAATTGAAAGAATATTTCAAACAGGAGTTATACAAGTTCGCACGCCGGTTTGAATTGGAAATCCTCATCGTCGAAAACGCACTGACGATCCCGATCAACTTGCCGCTGGGTCTGGCCATCACGGAATTCATTGCCGAGACCGGTTTTCCCACCATCGCGCACCACCATGATTTCCACTGGGAGCGCCAGCGTTTCCAGGTCAATTGCGTCGGGGATTACCTCGCCGCGGCGTTTCCTCCGAACCTGGCCTCGATCCGGCACGTTGTCATCAATTCGATCCAGGCCCACCAACTGGCTTCGCGTCAGAGCCTGAACTCGCGCGTGATCCCCAACGTCATGGATTTCGACTCCCCCCCACCCGATCCGGATGCCTACAGCTATTCCGTTCGAGCAGACTTTGGGATCAAACCGGGCGAATACTTTCTCCTGCAACCCACGCGCGTGATCCAGCGCAAGGGCATCGAACACGCCGTGGAACTCGCGAAGCGGCTGGAATTGCCCGCCAAACTTGTGATCTCGCATGCCTCGGGCGATGAAGGCACGGATTACGAACAGCGCATCCGCGAATATGCCCATCTGCTCGACGTGACCGTTCGCTTTGAATCCGATCAGGTTCAAGACCGGCGCGGCTTGACAGACGACGGCCGCAAGGTTTACACGCTTGGAGACATATACCCACACGCCGACCTGGTTACATATCCCTCGGCCATTGAGGGGTTCGGAAATGCCTTCATTGAATCTGTATATTACCGCCGCCCAATCCTGGTTAACAATTATTCCATTTACGAGGTGGATATCAAGCCCAAAGGTTTCCACGCGATCTCGTTCGATGGATTCATCAACTCGGATACGCTCAATAAGGTGCGCCAGATTTTATTGAATCCCGCGCAGGCACGGGAATGGGCGGAGGAAAATTATCAGCTGGGCCAGCGTTATTTTTCCTTCACGGTGCTGGAACAACACCTGCAATCCATCCTTGCGGATTGTCTGGGAGAGCAGGTTTGAACATTGCCCTGCTGCACTACTCAGTGCCTCCGATCGTCGGCGGCGTGGAAAGTGTCATCGCACATCACGCGCGGCTGATGTCTGCGAATGGACATTCCGTCCGCCTGATCGCGGCGCGCGGCGAAGCGCTGGAGGAATCCATTCCGCTCACATCCATCCCACTCGCGGATTCGCAGCAGGCCCGCGTGCTGGCCGTCCAGGAGGCTTTGGATCGCGGACAGGTGACCGTGGAGTTTGAAGCGCTGCGCGGGGAACTCATCACCCAATTGCAAAATGCCTGCTCCGGGACGGATGTGCTGATCGCCCACAATGTTTGTTCGTTGAACAAGAATCTTGCACTCACTGCTGCGCTTCACCAATGGCATATCTCCAAAAAACTGCCGCGCCTGATCCTATGGCATCACGACCTGGCCTGGACAACGCCGCGTTACCTCCCGGAACTTCACGATGGCTATCCCTGGGACTTGTTACGCACCGATTGGGGCGCGACGACGCATGTGGTCGTCTCGGCATTGCGCCGCAGAGAGCTGACAAAG
>JACPVD010000288.1 GCA_016191895.1 Chloroflexota bacterium
AAGCAGGCGCGGATTCTTCGCCACGCCGAGCATTTTCCGCGCCGTGTTGTAATGCGGCTTAAGTTCCGCCTTCCAATCGTTGAGATGATTCCACGAAGGCGCGGCAAACAAACGGTCATCGGGTTCTATTAATACATTGCCATAGCCGAGGCTTCCTCCGCCCACGCCGCTCCCATGCAGGGCGAGCAGGCCGTTCATAAATGTCATTTCAAAGAAGCCGTGAAGCCGCAGCGCGGGAAACCATAGATACTTTGGGAGATTCCAATTTGTCTTTGGAAAATCCCTGTCTTCAAATCGTTTGCCGCGTTCGAGAACCAGAACCGAATAGCCCTTCTCCGTCAGTCGCATCGCCGAAACGCTGCCGCCAAATCCCGACCCGATGATCACATAATCGTAATATCTGTCGGTCATCAGCGGTCAGCTCGCGGTGTTTTCATAAAAGATGTGAGCATTCGTTTCACCTCTGTAACATCGTTATGGAGTTTTTGGTATTGTTCGTTCGGGATGAACTCAAGGTCGCGGGCAAGCAGGAGCTGGTATTCGGTTTCGCTGGCAGACCCCACTTGCGCGGCGGATCTGAGATATCAACCCATAGAGTTCTTCTTTGGGAAAATTCTTTGTTTCCTTGTAGATAGCCAGCGCCAATTGGCGCGCCTTCTCCCACATTCTAAGTTGACGGAAGTCTTTCATGGGATAATTATAATCTCAGCCACCAGCAAATAGCAATCAGGCCATTGCTATTGGGGTGTGGTTTAAAATTTCGGAAAGTCGCACTACACCCCACTTCCCCCTTCTTTTTGAAAAGGCACGGGGCCAATTGCCGAAAAATATTCCACACCCATTGCTATTTGCTGATGGCTGACCGCTGAAAATTAATGGAGGAATCCTTATGACACAACCTACTTTCCTTTCCCGCCGCTCGCCTGTATATAGCAAACGCGGAATTGTTGCAACATCCCAACCGCTTGCAACAGCCGCCGGCATCGAAATCCTTTCGAAGGGAGGCAATGCCGCAGACGCCGCCGTTGCCTGCGCCGCCGCGCTTAACGTCACCGAGCCAACTTCGACGGGAATCGGCGGCGACATGTTTGCCCTGTATTTCGACTCGCAGACTCAACAGGTGACTGCGCTAAATGGATCGGGCCGCGCTCCCTCCGCACTGACGCTTGATCGGCTAAAGAAAGAGAATCTCCCCGCCGACGAATTGCCGCCCTTCCACCCGCATACGATCACTGTCCCCGGGGCGTGCGCCGGCTGGTGCGACTTGATCGAGAAACATGGCTCATTATCATTTACCGGGATTTTCGCGCCCGCCATTCGACTCGCAGGCGAAGGTTTTCCCGTCGCGCCGATCACCGCCCACTTTTGGGCGCGCGGCGCGGATAGGCAATTGAAGTCCGCGTTGAACGGGCGCGAACTCACCATCGACGGACGCGCCCCGAAGGCTGGGGAAATTTTCCGCAACCCCGGGTTGGCGAAAACGCTCGAGGTTGTTGCCGCGAAAAAAGCCGGGGGGTTCTATCAAGGCCAAATCGCGGAATCAATTGTCGGCGTAATAAAAGAAGCGGGCGGTTGTTTATCCGAAGATGATCTCGCGTCGCACGTGTCCACCTGGGAGAGTCCGATCTCGGTCGATTATCGCGGGTATCGCGTATATGAATGTCCGCCCAATGGACAGGGCATCACCGCGCTGATCGCGTTGAATATCCTCGAAGGCTTCGACCTTGCGCTGACTCCGCTCTCCGCCGAAAAACAGCATTTGATGATCGAAGTCATGCGCCTTGCTTTTGCCGATGCAAAATGGCATGTGGCCGACCCCGCATTTTCAAAGATACCAATTGCGGAACTACTATCGAAGGAATACGCAGACGAACGCCGCAGGTTGATCAACACGCGCCACGCGTCACGTAATATTTTACGCGGCACGCCTGTGGCATCATCGAATACAGTTTATTTGAGTGTAGTGGATGGAACGGGGAATGCATGCTCATTCATCAACAGCAATTACATGGGATTCGGCACGGGTATTGTTCCGAAAGGATGGGGCTTCACATTGCAAAACCGCGGGCATAACTTCAGTCTCGACCCGAATCATCCCAACGCGCTTGCGCCGAATAAACGCCCTTATCACACAATTATTCCTGCAATGGTAACGCGCCATCCCTCTCCCACCGGGAGAGGGATGGCCGAAGGACAGGGTGAGGGCGAGTCTTTGTACGCCTCCTACGGCGTGATGGGTGGATTCATGCAGCCGCAGGGACATGTGCAGGTGTTGTCTGCTTTGGTCGATAACGGCCTCGACCCGCAATCTGCATTGGACCTGCCGCGCTTCTGCATCGACGTGGAAGAATCGGGCGGACGGGTCGCCGTCGAAGAAGGCATGCCAAAAGAAACAATGGATGCCCTGCAAAAGATGGGACATCCATTGTATGAAGTTAAAGGCTATGAACGTGCATTATTCGGCAGGGGACAGGTGATTCTGCGCGATGAATTTGGCGTGTTATGCGGCGGCAGCGATCCGCGGGCGGATGGGTACGCGGGGAGTTTGTAGGGGCGACCCATCCCACAAGGGGACGATGTTGGGTCGCCCCTACGGGTTATCAATATTGATAAAACCCTCGTCCCGTCTTTCGTCCCAAATACCCCGCATCCACCATCTTCCTCAGCAAATACGCAGGCCGATACTTGTCTTCGCCGAGGTCGCGTTGTAACACTTCCATCACGAATAACACCACATCCAGGCCGATCAAATCCGCGAGGGTCAGCGGGCCCATCGGGTGATTCATTCCCAGTTTCATCACCTGATCGATTGCCTCCGGCGTGCCGACATTTTCCTGTAAGGCAAACACCGCTTCGTTGATCATCGGGCACAAAATTCTATTAGAGATAAACCCGGGCGAGTCGTTGGCTTCCACGGGTTCCTTGCCCATCACCTTGCACAGGTCAACGATAATGCTGGTCGTTTCGTCCGATGTGCCGAGTCCGCGGATGACTTCGACCAGTTTCATCAACGGCACTGGATTCATGAAATGCATCCCGATCACTTTGTCGGGACGGCTGGTCGCTGCTGCGATTTTCGTGATCGAAATCGACGACGTGTTGCTCGCCAAAATCACGCCTGCGCGCGCGTTGGCGTCCATGTCTTTGAAGATCTTGAACTTCAACTCGGGGTTTTCGGTCGCCGCTTCGATGACCAAATCTGCATCCTTCATTGTGGACATGTCGCTGATAAATTGGATGTTGTCTGCCGAAGCCTTTTGCTCCGCGTTGATCGTCCCTTTCTCTAATAGTTTCGCCGTGGACCTGGCGATGTTTGCTCTGGCCTTATCGAGTGCGGCGGGCATCACGTCCATGCAGGTCACTTGATAGCCCGAGGTCGCGGCAACCTGCGCGATGCCGTTGCCCATGGTCCCCGCGCCGATGACGAAAATATGTTTGATGGTCATAGTGGTCTCCTGGTCTTGTGGTCGAATAGTCTGTTGGTCGGACGGTCTAGCGTTTAGATTTGCGTAGGTAGGCAATGAAAGC
>JACPVD010000280.1 GCA_016191895.1 Chloroflexota bacterium
CGTCGCGCGCGATTACAAGTTCATGTGTTCGAGCCTCGGCCAGGAACTGATCGAGAAGGACATCAAGGAACTGGGATTGACCCGCGTTGTCGTTGCGGCATGTTCGCCCCACTTGCATGAGAAAACCTTCCGCACGGCGGCGAAGAACGCGGGATTGAATCCGTATCTGGTGGAATTGGCGTCGATCCGCGAACAGGTCTCGTGGGTGCATGCGGATAAAGCCGTCGGGACGGCAAAATCAAAAGCTGTGGTATCCGGCGCGGTGTCGAGAGTGATCGAGAACACGGCGCTGGAGGAGATCAAGGTCCCGATCAATCCAAACACGTTGATCGTCGGCGGCGGTATTGCGGGAATCCAATCCGCGCTTGAAATTGCGAACGCGGGCTTCCATGTGTATCTGGTCGAGCGCGAACCGTCGATCGGCGGACACATGGCGCAGTTCGATAAGACCTTCCCCACGCTGGATTGCGCGGCCTGTATTCTGACACCGCGCATGGTGGAGGCTGGTACACATCCAAACATTACGTTGTTGACATATAGCGAAGTGGTGAATGTTGCGGGCTATGTGGGCAACTTCAATGTGACGATCAAACAGAAGGCACGCTGCGTAAAAACCGACCTGTGTACGGGTTGCGGAATCTGCCAGGAAAAGTGCCCCAAGAAAGTGATCGATGATGTATATGAAGCCGGGCTTGGCTACCGCAAGGCGGTTTACACACCGTTTGCACAGGCCGTACCGAAATTCCCCGTGATGGACAAGGAGAATTGCACCTATTTCCTCAAAGGGACGTGCAAGGCCTGCGAGAAATTCTGCCCGACCGAAGCCATCGACTTCAACCAACAGGATGAATTGATCAATGTCGAAGTGGGCAACATCATCCTTGCGACAGGCTATGACCTGTTCGATGCGAGGCGCGTGAGCAACTATGGATACGGCCGTCTGGCGAATGTATTTACCAGCATCGAGTTCGAGCGCATGAGCAACGCGGCGGGACCCACTTCCGGTCACATCGTTTTGCGCGATGGAAAGACAACGCCGAAGTCTGTGGGCATCATCCATTGCGTGGGTTCGCGTGACAAAAATTTCAACAACTATTGTTCGGTGATCTGCTGTATGCAGGGATTGAAGTTCGCGCATCTTGTCCGTGACCATACCGGCGCGACGGTCTACAACTTCTACATCGACATGCGCACGGCGTACAAAGCCTACGATGAGTTCTATCAACGGGTGCTGGAAGAGGGGAATCTCTTTGTGCGCGGCAAAGTGGCCGAAGTGACCGACGCGGCGCGCATGCCCGGCGAGGAAGGCAAACTCATCATCCAGGTGGAAGATACACTGGCTGGCAAGCAACGCCGCATTCCGGTGGACATGGTCATTCTCTCCAGCGGATTACAGCCGCGGCACGACGCAAAGGATGTCGGCAAGATGTTCGGCATCTCGTGCTCGTCCGACGGCTGGTTCACAGAGCGGCATCCCAAACTCGACCCCGTCGCCACGATGACCGAAGGTATCTACATCGCGGGTTGCGCGCAAGGGCCAAAGGATATTCCTTCGAGTGTGGCGCAGGGCGCGGCAGCTTCAGCACGGGTGCTCGACAAGATCCTTCAAAAAGAAGTTACGCTTGAGCCGGTCAAGGCGAATATCGATAAAGAGATGTGCTCGGGCTGCCGAATCTGCAATGGGTTGTGTCCGTTCAACGCAATCGCATTCATCGAAGACGACAAGGTTTCCGACATCAACCCCGCGCTATGTCAGGGATGCGGAACGTGCGTGGCGGCCTGCCCTGCGGGCGCGATCAGCGGCACGGGATTCAGCGACGCGCAGATTCTGGCGCAGATCGATGGGTTATTGTTGAGGAATTTGGAGGCAGTGGAGATTGGTGATTAGTAATTGGAGATTGGCAATTACCAATCTCTAATCTCTAGTCTCCAGTCTCCCAACGGAGACCATTATGGAAAACAACCATTTTGAACCCACCATCATCGGCTTTACCTGCAACTGGTGCAGTTATCGCGCGGCAGACCTGGCCGGCACATCGCGCATGAAGTACGCGCCGAATGTGCGCCTGATCCGCATGATGTGCTCCGGGCGGCTCGACCCAACCTTCGTCCTGCGCGCGCTTTCGAACGGCGCAGACGGCGTGATGATCACCGGCTGTCACCCGGGCGAATGTCACTACATCGAACAAAACTACAAGGCGTTGCGCCGCTACATGTTGTTACAACGCGTGTTGAAAGGCATGGGCATCGAACCCCAACGCGTGAAGTTGGTTTGGGCCAGCGCAGCGGAAGGCGCACGGTTTGCCAGCGAAACGACTGCGTTCGTGGAAGAGATTCGGAAATTGGGACCGTTGAATTGGGGCAAAACAGACGATAAACCACAGACCATTGACGATATCGAATCGTCCGTGGTCAATCGTCAGTCGTCTGAGATGGAGGTGACGGCATGACCAAGCCTAAATTCGCAATGTATTGGGCGGCTTCCTGCGGCGGATGTGAGATCGCCGTGTTGAACACCCACGAAAAAATTCTGGATGTGGACGCCAACTTCGAGGTTGTCTTCTGGCCCGTGGCAATGGACGCGAAGTACAAGGACGTGGATGCCATGGAAGACGGCTCGATCCTGCTCACCCTCTTCAACGGCGGAATTCGCAATGATGAGAATGAGCATATCGCCAAACTTCTGCGGCGGAAATCGAAGATCATGGTCGCCTTCGGCTCGTGTGCCTGTGAGGGATGCATTCCCGGGCTGGCAAACCTGAGCCCGGTGGGAGACATTGTTCAAACAGCCTTCAACACCATCACAACCGATAACCCGCACCAGGTTTATCCGCGCATCACATGCGATGTGCCCGAGGGGGAGCTGCACATTCCGCAACTCTTCTCCATCCTGCGGCCGCTCGACCAGGTGGTGGATGTGGACTATTACATGCCCGGCTGTCCGCCCGAGTCGCATCAGATCGCGGCGGTGATCGACCTTGTGATCAAGGTTGTCAAAGGCGAGGCGCAGCTTCCGCCCAAAGGTTTGGTCATTGGCGTGGGCAATTCAACGGTCTGCGATGAATGCCCGCGCGCGCGCAATGTGAAAATGATTAAACAGTTTACACGCATTCAAGACATCGCGCCCGTCGACCCGTCGCTATGCATCCTCGAACAGGGCGTGCCGTGCAACGGACCCGCCACACGAAGCGGATGCAATGCCCGTTGTCCGCAGGCGGGGGCGCAGTGCATCGGATGTTACGGCCCCGCCGAGGGCGTGATCGATTACGGCGCGCGCCTGATTACGGCTTTCTCCTCCGTGATCGACGCAAACACTCCGGAAGAGATCGACCGAATTCTCGACGGCATCGTCGACCCAACAGGGCAGGTCTATCGTTTCAACCTGGCGGGGTCGCTGTTGAAGGCAAACCGCGCTGCGTGGACAAAAGAGAAAGCATGATTGGAGATTGGCAATTTTCAATCTCCAATCTCTAATCTCCAATTTCCCAAGGAGTTCACATGACACAAAGAATATCCATCGACCCCATCACCCGGCTCGAAGGTCACGGCAAGATCGAGATATTTCTCGACGATAAAGGGGACGTTGCCAACTCGTATTTCCAGATTCCCGAACTGAGAGGCTTCGAGCGATTCTGCGTCGGCCGGCCGGTGGAGGAAATGCCGCTTCTCACGAATCGAATCTGTGGCGTGTGTCCCGAGGCGCATCACATGGCGGCGGCAAAGGCCGCGGACGCGGTCTACCACGTAGACCCGCCACGCCCCGCAAAGATGCTGCGCGAACTGTTGTACAGCGCGTTCTATTGCACCGATCACACCACGCACTTCTACGCATTGGGCGGCCCCGATTTTGTGATGGGGCCCGATGCGCCCGTCGCCGAAAGAAACATCCTCGGCGTGATTCATAAAGTGGGGCTGGAGATCGGCGGCAAGGTCATTCAGATGCGCAAGTATGGGCATACGGTTGTCGAGATCATCGGCGGGCGCAAGGTGCATCCATGCACGTCCATCCCCGGCGGAATCACAAAGGGCATCACCGAGGAACAACGCAAAGAGATCGAGGACATGGGACGCTGGGCGATCGACTTCGCACAGTTCAGCCTGAAAGTGTTCAACGATATTGTGCTTGGAAACAAGGCCTATGTCGATCTGATCGTCGGCGACGTGTACACCCATCGCACCTATTATATGGGCACGGTGGACGCGAACAACAAAGTCAACTTCTACGATGGCAACGTCCGCGTGGTGGACCCCGACGGCAAAGAGTTCGTCAAGTATGAGCCGAAAGATTACGCAACTCACATCGCGGAGCACGTCGAACCGTGGACGTATCTCAAATTCCCCTACCTCAAAAAAATCGGCTGGAAGGGATTCGTGGACGGCATCGACTCCGGCATCTACATGGCGACCCCGCTTTCGCGTCTCAACGCATCCGATGGCATGGCAACACCGCTGGCACAGGAGGAATACCAGAAGTTCTACGAGATCTTTGGCGGCAAGCCGGTGCATCAAAGACTCGCGACTCACTGGGCGCGATTGATCGAACTGCTCTACGCGGCTGAACGCTGGGTGGAGCTGGTCACCGACCCTGAGATCACATCTCCGAATGTTCACACCAGACCGACGGGAGTCCCAACCGAGGGCGTGGGCATCGTCGAAGCGCCGCGCGGGACTCTCACGCATCATTACTGGACCGATGAACGGGGCGTGCTGACAAAGGTTAATCTCATCGTCGGGACGACCAACAACTACGCCCCGATTCAGATGTCCACGCACAAGGCTGCAGTGAATCTTATCAAGAACGGCAATGTGAATGAAGGCTTGCTCAACATGGTCGAGATGGCGTTCCGCGCCTACGATCCGTGCTTCGGGTGCGCCACCCATTCCCTGCCCGGGCAGATGCCGTTGCAAGTCACCATCCATGATGCGAATGGGAATCCGATCAAGGTGTTGAAACAATTTTGCTAGAAGCAAGGTGCAAAGATTTAACCACAGAGATTTAAAAGATTTTTCTCCGTGCGCGAAGCGTCTGTGATCTCGGTGGTAAAAGGTTGTCTGAAACAAAGGAGTCCCCATGATTTCACCTGAATTACTGCGCCGTTTTCCCTTCTTCAACTTCATGAACGACGCGCAACTCAAAGCCGTCGCCATGATCGCGGAGGAAAGGGAATTCAAGATCGGCAACACCATCATCGAAGCGGATACGCCCGCAACATCCCTGTATTTTTTGATCGACGGCAGCGCGGCCTATTACTACATCGTCAAATCGGAACATGACCCGTACTACAAGCAGGAATACTACATCAGCGACTTCAACCCCGGCGAGATCTTCGGCATCTCGGCCTTGATCGATCCCTACACCTATACCGCCGCCGTCCGCGCGGAAAAACCCTGCAAACTGATTCGCATCGAAGCCGCGGCATTGCGCGCCCTTTGTGAAGTGGACACAAAACTTTCCTGCGGGTTGATGTATGCCATCGCAAAAGCCGCGATGGAACGGCTGCAACATACGCGCGTGCAATTGGTCGCCGCAAAATGAAGTTTTCGCCCCGAGCCTCGGGTTGAGCCTGTCGAAATCAGTCGAAGGGCTTTCGTATAAGGTAAGAGTTAATATTATTTCAGCGCAAACATCCATCATGCAAACAAAAAAATCAAAGACGCTGATCGTTGGATTGGGCAACCCGATTCTCGGCGATGACGGGGTTGGGTGGAAGGTTGCCGAAGAGGTCAACCGGCAAATTTCCTTGAGTCCATTTGAAAAAGGGGATGTGGAAATCGCCTGTCTCTCGCTGGGCGGCATCAGTTTGATGGAACACCTCATCGGCTACGACCGCGCCATCCTGATCGACGCATTTGCTTTGGACGAACCCATCGGTTCGATATTGGTCTTGAAATTAAACGACCTGCCGAATTACTCCGCCTTTCATGCAACCAGCGCCCACGACACCTCCCTGCAAAATGCGATCCAGTTGGGAAAGTCGATGGGCGCGCACTTGCCGGAGGACGTAGTGGTGGTGGGAATCGCCACCAAGCACGTGTATGATTTCAGCGAGTCATTATCGCCGCCGGTGGCCGAGGCTGTGCCGCAGGCGGTGAAGTTTGTACTGGATTTACTGAAGGAGAAAAAGCCGGCGTAATTCGGCCATCGTATCCACTCCCTCAATAGGGGCGTTCGGTGGAAAACAAAAAGCCCGGTTTACAATACCGGGCTTTTCAACGGAGAGGGAGGGATTCGAATATCATCCCCTCAATGGGGGCGCTCGGTGGAAAACAAAAAGCCCGGTGCTTTTTCAAGCCGGGCTTTAGCGGAGAGGGAGGGATTCGAACCCTCGGTGGACCGGAGCCCACAACGGTTTTCGAGACCGTCCCATTCAACCACTCTGGCACCTCCCCATCGCGCACGGGATTATACCCGATGTTTCATAACCCTCATGATAAACTTTA
>JACPVD010000018.1 GCA_016191895.1 Chloroflexota bacterium
CGATCGCCCGCTTTCTTCCCGCTTCGCGCCCGAAATCCTTGTGAATGTTCAACACTTCGCCGATCTGGTCATCCACCTGAAAGACCGGGTTCAATGCGGTTTGCGGCTGTTGGAAGATCATCGAAATACGATTGCCGCGCACCCTTGTCATTTCATCTTCGGAAAAATTCAAAAGGTTCTGCCCATCGAGCAAAATTTCCCCTTCGGCCACTTTACCGGGCGGCGCGATCAGGCGCATAATCGAAAGCGACGTGACGCTTTTGCCGCACCCCGATTCGCCCACGATTCCCAGCACCTCGCCGGGGTACACCTCGAAATTCACGCCATCCACCGCGCTGACGACGCCGTCTTCCGTGTAAAAATAAGTCTTAAGATTGCGAACTTCCAACAAAGGTTTTTGATCTGTTTGCGTCACAGACGGCTCCTGAAAAATAATATCGCTATTATACTGCCTTCTGTCTCCTGTTTCATCACGTTCCATCAGCAGGGGTGTGGAATATTTTTTTCGGCAATTGGTCCCGTACCTTTTCAAAAAGAAGGGGGGAAGTGGGGTGTTTTGAGCGCGCTTCGCGCGCTCAAAACACCCCACACCCCGGTTTAGTGAGAGGATGCAAAGTGCGACTTTCCGAAATTTTAAACCACACCCCATCAGCAGTTCAACCGCTGATGGAACGAACCTCTGCCGTTTCCCCCGGCAGTTCAACTGCTGGGGAATTGGTCAGGGCAACGGCGCAAGATACGACGGCGCGCCGTAGAGACCAACCCAGCCGCTCAATACATTTCCCGCAGGGTATGAAATATTGCGGTAAACATCCGCCTGTATTTCCATAAACAATGGAAGGAGCGGCCATTCCGAGACCATGATGGATTCCACCTGCAGGATGATTCGACTCGCTTCACCCAAATCGGATTCACCCTCCAGCGCGTCGCACCCGGACCGTAAACCTGTTCCCGTGCCCAGGGCGGATTTGCCGCTGTTGCCTGTTGTGAAATACGCATTTCCGCCCGCAACCCATTCGCACAAGTATGCGGGGTATTCGCTCAGTCTCCAGCCAATGAGAGCCATGTCATATTTTTGTGAACTGAATACACGATAGAGAATGTCGTCCACGCTCATCTCCCGCACAGTGACATTTAAGCCCACATACTGCGCCCGCTCTGCAATATGATACGCCGCCCTGTTGCGCATGGGTTCCTGCTCTTCGAAAGGCGCAAGCAATGTAACGGTGGGAAAGGCGCGTCCATTGACCATCAACCCCTGCCCCGCATGTTCGGCGTTTGGCTCATGCGTCCATGAATAACCGGCGTCTGTGAGAATTTGCCCGGCACGACCGATGCGGGATGAAGCATCGAAGCCGGCGCAGGGACTCTGTACGGCAGGGTCATGCCACTGGTACGAAAGGACGAAATGATCCAGCGGCGCGGCGCGGCCTTGTAGAGTGTCCCCGGCCAACCGGTCGCGGTCGATCATGCAATCGAGCGCGGCGCGAAAGGCCGGGTCTGCCAGGAATGTGTTCGATGGGCTGAACGCAAGAAACCGCGCGTTGTATGTGGGGAAATACATTGCGCCTTCCACCGGGGATGGATCATGACCGGGCGAGAGGATAAAATCCACCCCCCCATTCTGAAAGGCGCCCATGGCGTCTGCATTATTGGAATAGGTTTGATATATGACGCGTTCAAAACTTGGGCGAAGAAATGGAAAATCGGGATTGACCCGGTTTACCAGCGCGCCGTTTTCCTCCGCGGCGGGAAGCCATGTTCCAAGCAAAGGCTCGCCCTGATCGTTTGCGCCATATAGTTCTTCCTGCGCCGATCCCAGCCTCGTATCATATTCTTCGAGCAGGGAATCCAAAACGCTCTGAACGTAGACGAACTCCCCCTGCATGCGTTTCAGGTCGCTGTCCAAAATTCGGTTTTGCTTGCCGCTCAGTTTTATGGCGAGGACTTTCGCTTCGAGATCAGCGAGGTCGCGTTTGACGGTGGCGAGCCGGGCGCGGGTTTCTTCGATATCGTTTCGCAGGGAGTCATCGGGCAGGAGGCTTGCGGCGTTTTCAACCGCCGATTCCCAAAAATCCTTTTGGAGGATCGGCCCCTGCAATGTGCCGTATTGCCATACCTCAACATTTGGTTTGCGTTTGAAATAATAACGGACGGCCGAGTCGTTTGCCGCTTCTGCATGGTCGAGATACTCGCGTGGATAATATGCGCCCCAATCATGACCGAGTTCGAAGGCGAGCGATGTATTTACCGTGAAGGCAACGTCTTCGGCGGTGAGGGGTGAGCCGTCTGTCCACGTTAGGTCTGCGCGGAGGGCAACGGTGGCGGTGTAGAAATCTCCCTGTTGCGAAATTTCGGATGGCATGCCGTCGGCGGCGAGGGGGGCAAATGTCCGTTCGGGAGGGATGAGGTGATAGAGCCGCGGCCAGTATTCATTGCGCACGGCATAAGCGGCATAGTCCGCGCCGGATTCGTCGAAGAGTTCCCAGGCATTAACATCGCGGGGCGCGCCGATCAATGCGAAACGAATTTCGCGCGGATGCGGGGAAGACGTCGGGGAGGAGATTGCGGCAATTGGCTCTGCCACAGGATCAGGCTGAGGGGCGCAGGAGGCGGGAAGGAGAGTCAGGAGGAGGAGAATCGCCGGAAAGAGTCGTTGCATCATCACATGGAACGTCCCGACACTTGCGTCGTACGCCAGTGCGGTGAGGTTTTCTCAAAGATTTTGGCCGTCTCATAAACCTTCGGGACGGTTGTTCAACGGAAATGAAATGCGCCCAAATCATTTGCCCGGATGCGCGCTTCGCGAACTGAATCCAGAACTGCCATGGATTGGGACTCGCGAGATAAATCTCGCGGCACATTGTTATTGGCACGCGGGGTCCAGGTCCATCGATTCGATGTTCCAGAGAGGGTTGGCGGTGGCGTCGAGGTCAAAGTGGCAGAGGTCGGGGCGGGCGGCGGCGATACGCAGGCGGTAGTAAAGTGGAATGGCGGGGAGTTCTGTGGAGAAGAGCGCCTGCGTCTGGCGGTAGGAGTCGATGTAGGGTTGCTCATGCGGCAGGGCAAGTTGGGCGGCGCGACAGGCGGCATCGTATTGCAGGCTTCTGTACCCGGTGACGTTTGTGCCGACCCATGCGTTGGAGGCATTGGGAATCTCGGCGGTAGTGAACCAATCGCACGGAGGTTCGATGCTGTTGACCCCCATCGCATATTGAATGAGGTCGAAGCGACGACCAAAGAGAAGGCCTGCGGGGCCGGAGGCGTAGAGGTCATCTTGCGAAAAGTATTGCACGTTGAGCCCGACGCCGCATTGCGCAAGAGATGCTTGAAGAATTTCGACCACCTGCCTGCGCTGGGTTGCGGTGGTGGTGTAGTAATTCAATGACAGCGGCGTGCCCGGTGCGACGTTTTGCACAGTGACCGCTTGAAGCGGCGTGGCGGGGTTGCCGTCGGTGTCCCTCCAGCCGGCTTGCTCCAAAAGCGAGATGCCATTGGCCGGGTCGAACGGGAGGGGTTTGAGGGTGGTATCGTACAGGGGATGACCAACCGGAAGATACGTGATGGGGACGCTGGTCATGCCGAACAGGACGTTATCGACAACGGATTGCCTGTCGAGACAGTAGGCGATTCCCTGGCGGGTGTGCGCGTCGGCGAAAATATCCTGGCGGTCGTTCTGGAATTGGGGATCGTAGCCGTCATCGTAGGAGGCGGGGGTTGTACCAAGGCCGAGCCATTCGATGGTCATGCCGGGTTTGAAGAAGACCTTCGCCTCGCCCGCGCTTTGCATTTCGCGCAGCAGGCCGACATGACTATCGAGGCGGATGGAAGGATCGATCATGTCACAGCGGCCAGCGACAAGTTCGCTTAACGCGGCGTCGGGGTCGGAAATGAAGCGGAAGGTGACGCTGTTGAATTTTGGATAGCCGTCTGCGAGGCGGTAGTAATAGGGATTCTTTGTCAGGGTGATATGGTCGCCGGCGATCCATTCCTGAATCATGTATGGGCCCCAGCCGATGGGCGCGCGGGATGCAATGTCGATTTCGGGGAGTTGGTCGATGGGAAATTGACTCCATGCGTGCTTCGGCGCAGGAGCCCAGAAGTTGGTGAAGTAGGCGGGGTCGATGAAGCCGGGCTTACCCCACCACTGGATGGTTTGGGCGTCTGTGGCTTCGTAGGTTTGGGTACGGTCAATGAGATAAGTATTCGTAATCGAACTGGCATCGCTGGCGACGGTGAAAGCATAGGCAGAGTCATCGGCGGTGAGGGGTGTGCCGTCGGCCCAGGTGATTCCATCGCGCATGCGGAAGTTGACAACCATTTGATCCACTTCGAGGGGGGTTGTGCCGTCGTAGGTGAGGATGCAGTCGTCGGCGCGGCAGCCGGCGGGGCGGACGCGCGTCCCCTGCGCCAACAGGGTGAGGTTTCCGTTTGCATCCACAAGCTCGTCGCCGACCTTGAGCGGTGTTTTGACGATTTGCGCGTCTCCGTCTTCGATGGAAGGCAGTTTGGCGAGAATCACCGGCTGGTATTCATATTCGACAATGTCGATCGGGCCGTCTTGAATGACAGATAACACGCTTCGCGCCGCCGCGTTTGTCCCGCCAAAAGGATACAGGGTGTTGGGTTCCTGCCCAAGACATACGGTGAAATTGCTCGGAGCCGGCGTGGCGCTTGGCAGGGTGACGGGAATTTCGGAAGGGGCGACGGGCGTTTCCGTTTGCGCGCTGGAAAATCCGCAGGCCATGGTAAGAATGAGAAACAGGAAAAAAATCAACAGTTTGATCGTGTGTTTTGAAGTCCGCATGACAATGTCCTTTATTCGGGGAAGCATTGGCTTATTATACAAGCAAGCCGCCCATAGTGGGCGGCTTGTTGGCAGAATTTTTTCGGCAGTTGGAAGTATCTTTTCAAAAAGAAGGGGGAAGTGGAGTATTGTGAGCGCGCACAGCGCGCTCACAATACTCCACACCTCAATTTATTGGGGCGCTGATTCTATTGCGTGCCGCGCATACGCGGGTCGAGCGCGTCGCGCAGGCCGTCACCGAGGAAGGTGAAGGCCAGCACGATCAGGGCCACACAGATGGCGGGAGACAGCAAAAGGAAAGGCTGGGCGTTGATCGCGGATTGCCCGTCGAGCATCAACGCGCCCCAACTGGTGATGAAGATATCGGTGGGGTCGGTGGATGGGGGCAAACCGACGCCGAGGTATCCGAGGATGGCTTCGGTGATGATGAGGCCCGGCATGGTGAAGGCTGCGCTCACGATCAATGGGCCGAGGCTGTTCGGCAGGATATGGCGAAACATAATGCGTGAATCAGTGGCGCCGATGCAACGCGCCGCTTCGACAAATTCCTTTTGTTTGAGGGAAAGCACCTGTCCACGGATAAGGCGCGCGACGCCCACCCAGTTGACGATGGCCAGCGCGGCGAAGAGAAGCACCAATCCGTTCATCAACCGCCCGATAAAAGACTCCCTGAGGGCAACCATGACAATGATGAAGAAAAGCAGATCAGGGAAGGCGTAGATCACGTCTGTAAGACGCATGAGGACGTTATCCAGTCGCCCGCCGGCGTACCCCGAGACCATGCCGATGAACGTTCCAAGCAGGAGAATGATCAGGGTGGGGATAAACCCAACCACCATGGAAACGCGGGAACCGTAGATCACACGGCTCAAGACATCGCGTCCCAGCGAATCGGTGCCAAGCAAAAACTTGGGGTCGGATTGAATGTTTGTGGAACCCTTGAAAAACGGCGGAGGCAAAAAGCGTTTGCCATCGTTGATCTGGAGGGGGTTCTCCGGCGCGACCAGTCCCGCAAATATCGCCATGATCGCAAACATGGAAATGATGACCAACCCGGCGACAGCGGCCTTGTTTCGCAACAGGCGCGCCCAGGCCTCCGCACCCAAACTTCGGCCTGGGCGGAAGACATCCAATTCGGCCACTTTGTTGTCGTTTCGAACAGCCATAAGATTACTCCAGCGTTTTATTCTTCAAGCCGAATGCGCGGATCAATGAGCACATAGGCTAAATCCACGCTCAGGTTTGCAACGGCAACCAGCAGGGCGTAAATGACCGTTGTGCCCATGATCATCGAATAATCGCGCTGGCGAATGGCCTGTACGTAGGCGCCTCCCATTCCCGGAAAACTGAACATGGTCTCAATGATGAAAGAGCCGGTAACCAAAGCCGCCAGCGCGGGGCCGAGGATGGTCACAACGGGGATCAGGGCGTTCTTCAGCATGTGGCGGAAGACTACAACGCGTTCGGCCAGGCCTTTTGCCCGCGCCGTACGGACATAATCCTGCCGCATTACTTCAAGCATGGCGGAACGGGTGAGGCGGGCGGTAAACGCCATCGTCCCAAAGCCAAGCACCATGGCCGGCATGATCCAGTATTTGATCTCGCGCCAGCTATCCACGATGATATCAATCCAACCCAGCCACGAGCCAAAGATAATGATCAGGAAGATGGCAAGAACAAAACTCGGCACCGAAATTCCGCTCGTGGCGATAAAAAGCCCGATGTAATCCCATAACGTGTTTTGCTTGAGTGCGGCGACCACGCCGATGGGAATCCCAAAAATGACTGCAAAGGATAAGGCGGTCAGCCCCAAACGCAGGGAATAACCGAAGCGGCTCTGCCAGAACGATTCCTTCGGAGGCGGATCAAACAGGATGCTTTGAACGGTCCTGCCGTGCTGGCGATAGGAGGGACCAAGGTTGCCACAGATCAGGCCGCAAACCCATTCCCTGGTGACGCTATTTTTATCCACGAATACATAGGCGACAAATTGCCGCCACATGGGTTTGTCCAATCCATAATAGGCTTCCAGCGACTTCAACGTTGCGGCATCCACTTGCCTTCGTTCGGCATCCGTATCCCACGGACCGCCGGGCGCGCTACGCATGATGATAAAGGTGATCAATGAGACCGTAAATAAAACCGGGATAAGCCAGAGTATGCGGCGAAGAAAGTACGCAACCATAAGCATTTCTCCTTATGCGGAGGAAGAATGAGCTGGATGGGTTGCTCCACCCAGCCCATTCTTACAAGGGATTCGAGCCTTACGGAGCGGACATCCTGGTATCGATGGTGATGGTATGCACCGAGAACGAGCCGGGCCAGTCGGAGTCTTGCGGCGTGGTAACAATGCCCTTCACCCATGGTTGCACCAGATAGTGATTGGCCGTATTGTAACCAAAGGCGGATGGGATGTCATCCAACAGCAACTGTTGGGCCTGCGCATACAGGTCAGTGCGTTTGGCAGGATCGAGTTCCACATCGGCTTGATCGATCAGGGCATCGAACTCGAGATTCTCGTAACCCTGACGGTTGGCAAAGGAGGTTGTGCTCTTCCAGTATACGCTCAACCAGTTTTGTTGATCTGGATAGTCGGCGCACCAACTCTGGCGGGCAAGGAGCGGGAATGTGGCAGGATCCTTCGTGATGGCAGTGAAGGTGGTGGTTTCGATTGGATCAAGGGCAATTTCCACGCCAAGATGTTCCTTGTAATTTGCAACCAACCATTCGGAATGCAACCGGTTACGAGGGGTGTCGCCAAAGGTGAGTTTCAAGCCGAGGGCATTAAGAGCCTCAGGGCCGCCATAGGTGGATTCAGCCAAAGCGGCGCGCGCGGCTTCGGAATCGAAGCGAAGCGGCGATTCGGGATCGTATCCGGGGAATCCGGGAGGAATCCATGTCCAGGTCGGGGTGCTTAATCCGCCATTCACATCGCGCGAATAACTTTCCGCATCAAATGCCAGGGCAAATGCTTCACGAACTTTTTTGTCCAGGAATGGAGAGTCGTACGTGGAGCCATCAGGGGCAGTGTACTTGGCGGCCAGGCCAAACTTAATCAGAATGGTGCAGGCGCCGGGGTAGAGCATGTGTTGGGCTGTAAGGTTGGGATCAGCCTCGATGGTCGGGAGGTCTTCTGCGGCAGATGCAACGATATCGAGTTCGCCGTTGCGATAGGCTTGGAAAGCGACTGCGCTGTCGGTGATGTAACGATATTCGAGATCGTAGGAGGGTTTGTCGCCCCAATAGTTGGCATTGGGGGTGAAGTAACCGCGCACGAAGGGCTCGCCAACGGTCCAGATGAAGGGACCGTTGCCAATCTGGAACACGGGACTGGTCCACCAGACCTTGCCGCCTTCCTCGATGCTTTCCTGCTTGGCCGGGAAGGCAACCCAGATACCCATGATGGTATGGAAGTAGGGCGCGGGCTTGGCAAGGGTGAGGGTCAGGGTGTTGCAATCCGCATCGTCATAGGCGTTGCCGGTGTCGGCGTTCACAGCACAATCACTGCCATCCGCGTGGGATGTTTTGACGCCAATGCTTTCTGCAATAGCCGCTATTTCTTCTTCAGTACAAACTGCCTGACCAAGAAGCGCTTCAGCCGCAGCCGTTGCTTCCGCAAGAGCAGTATCGGTGGGAGCGGCATCAGAGGCGGCCTTTGCTGTATCATAAGCCTCTTGAGCGGTTACAACTGAATCACAGGTTGAAGCGACTCCAGAACGCCATTCGGACGCATTGAGGATTTCATCTGTAATGGAAGCATATTCGCCGCCAGTAGCGGGGTTGATGTTGCGCCTGATTGAATATGCAAAACGTTCGGCGTTCAGGAGGGAACCATCACTGTAGGTCAGGCCGTCGCGCAGGTGGAAGGTCAGCTGGGTCGCGTCGTCGTTGTATTCCCACGACTCAGCCGCGCCGGGGACGGTTTCCAGCTTCTCATTGAACTTGGTCAAGCCTTCGTAGAACAGTTTGAGGTGGGCGATTTCGTTAACGAAAGAGGACACCTGCGGGTCGATGATGTCGGGATAGGTGCCGAGGTTGATGCGAAGGACGTTTGCGCGCACCTCACCGGGTTCAGGCGCGGCAGTGGCCTCAGGAGCCTGAGTGGGCTCGGGAGCGCCGCCACCGCCGCCGCAGGCGGCAAGAGCCATGCTGGCGATTACGAGCAGGCTCAGGATAGCAAAAAGTTTACGCATGTTTCTTTCTCCTCATAAAAATTGAATGGTTATTTACAGACTGGCATTGACAGCAAGGTTATTGCGCTGTATCCGACAATCACCTCCTTTCAAGACAGAAACGATTTCGGAAAAGATTTAAAAAGAGTATCAGTGGCTCCACTGAAAAAACCTTTTCACCGCGAAGAATACGAAGAAACTCTTTAAGGTTTTAAAGAATCCAGCAGCGAATTATTAAGAAAAACTTCGCGATTTAATTTTTTTTCTTCGCGACCTTCGTTTCTTCGCGGTAACGAGTCCTTTTTGCAGTAGACTCATCAGTATTCCTTCCATGATGCAATCCCATTTTCCAAGCATCGTCTCCAAATTATACAGGTAAGTTGCCTGTTTGAAGTTGCAAATTATTCCGCCGCGGCGGTTTTGCAAAAGGAAAGCTGGTTATAAATAACATGGCAGTTTATCCATTGACCGCCAAACTTCACCAGCACTTGCAGATCGCCAAGGGTCTCATCATAATCGCCTATGAATAAACGCCTGCCTTCCTGGACATATTCTTCCACGGCGCCCAGCGCCCGCGCATGCATCGCGCGTGAAAGAGCCGGGTCCAGATTTTCATTATCCCGATTATCGAGAACAAACTGGATGGTATCGTCAAGGGTTGAAATGGCGGTTCGAAAACGGACGTTAATCAGATCGTCTAAAATCATTCCACTGACGCTCATAACAACAACGCCGAAAAAGAAGGGGGAGATCCGGCCGAAAATGGATGTTGAAAACGCCGCCGTTTCCGTAACGGGCAATTGCGCAACGCCGACAATCAACATAAACGGAAGAATCCATGCCAGTGAAACGCCAAAACGCGCTCCGAATCCGACGCTTACTTCGCGCTTCATCAGCGCGCCCAACTGTGGATCGAGCTTCGAAGCAATGAATGGATTGATCTGCAGGGGCAAAGCAACCACAAGCCACGCAAAAAGCAACGAGGAGCCAAGCCAGAAAAGAACGCCGAACAGGCTGTTTTGGGACCACGCAGTCAGCCAGCCGGCTATTCCGCTGAAAATCAAGCAGCAGATTGCGCCTGTTATGAGAATCGTCCATGGGAAGTATGCATGCGATTTATGCAACAAATAACCGTCCCAACCCCAGGCAGAAATCGCAAAGGCAAGCCCCGTTATCATACCGTAAAACATCCCGAATTTTCGTTTTAATAGAACGATTTCGGGGCGGACGATCAAACTACCCGGTTTATTTAGTGGTTTCATTGGCAAGGTTTATTCATGAGGAAGGCGCATATGATTATCAACGGTTCACGAAACCGCCGTATAGACCGCGTTCTCCATCGTAACCCTGGCGTTGGGAAACGTTCATTATGACGCGCCTCCGTCAAGCGTCGATTATACAGGCAAATCGCCCATAGTAAACAGGCTGTCAAACTACTTTTTTTCAAGCCTTCCGGCAAGAATGAAAAGGAGTATCAGAATACCAAAGCCGGCGAGGAGAAAGTAGGGAGAAACCATCGCCGGCGCGTCAGTGGGTGGGGAAGGTTGAGGCGCAGGAGTCGCCCGGGGCGGGCCGACCAGTATGCGTTCCGCAGTGGATGCGGTTAATTCATCCTGAGCGCCCCATAAATTATTTTCGCGCAGTAAAAATGCGGTCACCTGCCAGGATTCCTCTTCGGTCATACTGCCGGGCTTCCAGTAAGGCATGGCGGCGCGGATGTAAGACTGCAAAGAAGCGGCGTTGGGAAAATTTTGCAGAGTTCCCGCGCCGATAACGGGTGGAATATATCTTGGAATGGTAAACCCGCTCTCGTATGGATTTTTGCCGTGACAGCCGGACGCCCAGCAATTGTGATCTTCTTCGGGGTAGGTTTGGATGAAGTCTTCGGTCAACCCTTGTCCGCGATCTCCATGGCAGGGCAGGCATGCCAGCCAGTAGACCTGGGCGCCTTTATCCGCTTGAGTTGGCTTCGCGGGCAGGGTGGGCTGGGCGAGGCGATCCGGTGTGGGCGTGGCTGCCTGCGCGAACGCTCCGTTCATATCGAAGAATAGCCCTGCGCAAAGCAGGGCTATTCCAATTGCAACGAAGAGAAATCGAAAGGGTATCATCTCAATAAATTGGGGTGCGGGGTGTGTTGAGCGCGCGAAGCGCGCTCAACACACCCCGCGTTCCCCCTTCTTTTTGAAATGCTACAAAAGCTACTCGAAAAGGATATGGCTGAGGCACAAGTTTAGATCTTGCCGCGCATGCGCGGGTCGAGCACATCGCGCAGGGCGTCGCCCAGCAGGTTCCAGCCCATGACAAAAAGCACGAGGGTGATGCCCGGCCAGGCGATGATGTACCAATAGGTATTGAGGCTGCTGATCCAGTTGCGGGCAAAGGCAAGCACCTGCCCCCAGTCTGCATACCCCACGTCCACGCCAATACCGAGAAAAGACAATGCCGCAAACGATAATGTAACTGTGCCGATATCAAGCGAAGCCAACACCATCGTGGAAAAAATGGCATTGGGAAGGATGTGACGGAAAAGAATGCGGCTGTCTTTGGCTCCAATCACACGGGCGGCCAGCACATAGTCGCGTTCCTTGATCGAGAGAATGTCGCCGCGAATAACGCGCGCGTATCCAAGCCAGCCGAACGCAATAAGCGAGATCATGACCGGCAGGATACTGCGTCCAATCACAGGGGTAAGCACAGCGGCCAGAATCAGCGTGGCCATCAGGCCGGGCAGGATAAACAGCACGTCCACAATACGCATCAGGATATTATCCACGATGCCGCCATAATAGGCTGAAACCGAACCCACTACAATGCCAATCAGCAATGTAGACAAAACCACCGCCAAACCGGTCTTAAAGGCCGTACGTGTGCCCCAGATCACGCCATAATAGATATCGTACTGCCCCTGCGCAGTGCCAAAAAGATGCACCCATTCATCCTTGCCGGTCACCGCTTTGTACCAAAAAGGGATTTCCGGAACGTTCTTGGTCCACTCGGAACCCATCTCACGTGGTTGCGACTTAAAACCGTCACGGGGTATTTTATAAGGATCGTCGGGCGTAACAGGAGGCGCCAAAATCGGAGCCGCAAGCGCAACAAATATAAAAAAGAGAATCAGCAGGAGTCCCGCAATCGATACTGGCGTCTTGAACAGCCCCTGCAAAATCCGGTAGTTTTCCGGGCCGAGGAATTGTTCAAAACGGGTGATCTCGCGCATGGCGACATCCGCGCCAAGCAATTCATTATCGCCGGATGGTTTTATTTGGGTCATGAGGAATCTCCTATGAAAGACGGACGCGGGGGTCCACCACTGCATAAAGAATGTCAACCACAAGATTGGCGACAATGAGGATCAATCCGTTGAAAAGGGCGAAGCCAAGCACGGTGATCACGTCCAACTGTGCCGAGGCGGCGGCGGCAGCCGAACCGATGCCGGGATAGTCAAAAACCGTCTCGGTGATGATCACGCCTCCCATCAAGCCCACCACGGTAAAGCCGGCCAGCGTCACCAAGGGAAGCATGGCATTCGGCTTGGCGTGTTTGTTGATGACATCCCGTTCCACCAGGCCTTTGGCGCGCGCAGTTGTAACATATTCCTGGCGCAGCGTTTCCAGCATGGAACCGCGCGTGACGCGCAGAAAAGTGGCCCAACTAATATAGGAAAGGGTCAGGATGGGGAGAAACATATGCCTCAGGGCATCCAGGAAAATATCGATGCGGCCATTCAACAGGGCATCAAACGTTAGAAGAGTTGTGTAATGGCGGAACTGGTCGGAATTGACAACTTGATTAAATTCGTCCGTGAGGCGGCCCGGTGGGAACCACTGCAGGTTGGCGTAAAAAATCATCAGCATCAACAAACCAAATACAAAGGACGGAAAGGATGTGCCAACGATGCTAAAGACGCGCGCGGCCTGATCGATCAACCCGTTGTGATGCACCGCCGCCTGCACGCCCAGCCAGATGCCGACAAGGATGACCGGTGTCACTGCCCAAATTGTTAAATCAAGGGTATTTGGAAAACGGCGCGCAATCAACTGCGCTACCGGCTGGGAACCGGTCTTCGACCAGCCAAAATTCCCAAAGAGAATACCGCCTTCCCGCTCCCCGGTAACTGAGTCCAACGTGCCAATCAGCCAGTTTTTATATTGAATATAAATTGGGCAATCAAGGCAATACTTCTTGATGAAAGCGTCCACCTGCGCGTCCGATTTTGGGTCGCCGCGAATGTACAATGCCACGCGTTCATCCGGCTCCAGAAATTGCAACATCCCAAAAATCAGAACCGTTACGCCGAAAAGCAGGACTGGCACAAGCAAAAGGCGACGAATAATGTACGTAGTCATGAGATACCTCAAAATGGTGGTTTCTATTTGTCATCGGCAATGGGCCGCAGGCGGCCTTCGGCGCATTGCGCATGACAAATTTGTAAGATGGCTGATACATCCCTCATTTTACGACTTTCGAATTTTGAAAGTTCCGGGAGCCTGTTGCCAGACTCCCGGAATTTCCAGTTAGCGAAAGGCAACTCGCAACTACTCTTTGTACATCGTGTAGTAGTAGTTACCGGAGAAGATCGGGTTCAGTATCGTGCCTTTGACCCAGCGCTGATCGAAGCCATGGCTGGTGGTGGTGGCAAGCAGGATAGTGGGAACCTGTTCATAATAAAGCGCGTTCGCCTCTTCATAGATCGCCTGACGTTCCGCAGAATCAGTCGCGGCAACACCACGGTTAAGGATGTCCGAGAACTGTTCCTTCAGGTCGGCGGGCAATTTCTGGCGGCTTGCATACGTGCCAAGCATGTAAGGCTGATACCAGTTATGCGGGTCATGGATATCTTCCAGCCAGCCGCTTGCAAAATACGGAGCCTGTGAAGCGCGCAGGGTGCGCAGGAAGGTCGGCCACGGCAATCCCACGGTCTCGATCACGAACAATTCGTTGACATCGGCAATGTTGCTGGAAAGGATCTCGGAAATTACCTGACGGGAGGTGTTGCCTTGGTTGTACAAAGCCTGCAGGCGGAAACCGGTCGTCCAGACGTCGCCTTCAGGATCGTCGCCGGCGGCAATGCCGTCTTTATCAAGGTCGGCGGCTTTGAACTCAGATTCGCATTGAGCAGGATCGTATGTGTAAACGGGCGCGTCGGCCTCATATCCCGGCATACCTTGGCGCGCAAGCACGGGCTGTTGAACGGCTTCGCCATCGAACACGTCGCTAATGTAAGTATCCCAGTCGAAGCAGTAGGCAAACGCCTTGCGGACATGCACATCCGAGAAGAAGTCCAACGGAATGCCGTTGCCGTCCAACTGGCCGGAACCGACATAATTGGAGGTTTCGGCGATGTTGAAGGTCATGAACATGTCCTGGCTGGAGATGGCGGGGCGTCCGATATACAGGCGCATGGAACCGCCTGTGCCAGTCTCGCCTGCGGCGCAAGGAGTAAACTTATCAGAGCCTTGTTGGGATGGGTCATAGGCGCAAACTTCCACTTCTTCGGCATAGGAACCAGCGTCAAGATCGAAGATGCGGATCGAGCCGACCATTTCATCCACTTGGGAACGGTTTTCAGCCGGAACAGCAGCAATATCGGCATCGCCGGCCTGCAACATCGCGAAGCGGGTACCCCACTCGTCAATGGACTTGATCACGACGCGCTCGAGTTTGGCGGGTTCGCGCCAGTAGCTGTCGTTGCGGGCAAGGACAAGTTCTTCGCCCTGTGTCCAATGATCAAGTTTGAAGGGGCCGGTGCCGTTCATGATAGTGGTCAACGGATCGGTTTCGGAAGGTTCGGCATAGAAATTCTGCCAGGTCTCGCAAGAGCCATCCCATGCGCCGTTGGCAACCGCCCAGTCCTTGTCCAAAACAGAACCCCAGCCGCTGGCGATGGTGGGAATAAACGGACCCCAAGCCTGCGCCAAAGTCATGGTGACGGTGCCAGCGGCATCGTCGGCCACAATCGCGCCGGTGACCTTTTCGCATGCGGCGAGCAGGTCTTCAGCGGGAAGAGCGGAGAGGCATTCGCGGTCGTCCGCGCAGGCGCCTTCGCCGTCCACGACGATGGAAATGTCGTCAACGCCGATTCCAAAGAACGGCTCGGCAAGCAACCACTGCGGGCCGCTGTAACCACCAAAGAGCAGGCCGCGTTGGAAGGAATATGCGGCATCGGAGGCGGTCATGTCGGCGCCGTCGTGGAATTTCACGCCGGAGCGCATTTTGAAGGTGTAGACGGTTCCATCTTCAGAGACTTCCCACGATTCGGCCAGTTGGGGCACGAATTTGTCGGTGGCTTCGCCATCATAGAAGACGAGGGTCTCATAGACGTTTTGGATGATTTCGCCACCGGCGGTTTCGTAGGCCAGGGCGGGATCGAGCGTTTCAGGCTCGCCAATGGTGGCCACCACCAAGGTGGTCGGGTCTTTGGATTTGAGTCCCTCATCTACGGGGGTGTCGGGAGATTCCGGGACACTGGTAGCGGGGGATTCAGGGGCGCTGGTAGCGGCGGGAG
>JACPVD010000281.1 GCA_016191895.1 Chloroflexota bacterium
ATGTGCCCGGTCTTTTCCAGTTGATCGAGGTAATAATTGACAACCGAAGTGGACGAAATACTGCAGTATTCGCCGATCTCGCGGATTGAGGGCGGGTGTTTGTATTGCCGCTGATAATCCTCGATGAAATCGAGGATTTTTCTGTGGCGGTCACCCAAACCTTTGCTTTTTCTAACCATCATCATTTCGAGCCTCCTGCTGGTAAAACCAGCAATCAGAGCATTCTTCGCTCATTTGTGCTAGGAATGATACTCGAACGCCTGTTCTGTGTCAAGGTTTTTTGCTGACGAATCCATTCCGCTAATAATTTACGAAACCTTCCTGGAATTTAACGCAAAGGCGTCAAACCGCTTAAGAATGTATCCCAGCAACACCGCTTGCTTGTCAAGCTTCCTCATACTTGATGATACCTCCTACCCCGCCACGTAACGCCCTGACCGGAGATCACCTTCCACGCAGAGACAAGCATCATGGCGGCAAACACACCCGCGCCGAGCGGAGTTGTCCACGCGTATAAGGGAGAGATACCCATCCCTTGCGCCACCTTTGCGCGGGCATACAACAATGCGCCCCAGACAGTGAGTGATTTGATAATTACGCCAATCGCAAGCCAGCTTCCGCCTTTGACAAGCCATAACACGCCAAGCAGAGGCCAAACGGGTAGAAACAACGCCGCAAGCAGGGCGAGTATCGCGCCGAATGCGCCCAAAAGTAACATGGTGGGATGTCCGCTCAGGCCAAGGTAGATGTTCTTTGTCCAGCCTTCCCACATGCTTGCAAGGGAGGTGTACATGCGCGTGCGAATTACCCGCGAGCCGTCAGCGACGATGAGGCGATGACCACTCCACTTTACCTGCTCCGAGATGGCTTTATCTTCCACGATCTGGTCTTTGACTCTTTCATGGCCGCCGATGGCGTCATACACAATGCGGCGAATCAGGATGAACTGTCCGTTGGCGATCGCGTCACGGCGATTCGGGTCGTTGACCTTACGTGGCGAGAATCCCACCGAGAGCGCGGTCATCACAAGCGGCATGACAACCTTCTCCCAAAACGAGCCGAGAATTTGCTCGTTCATCGTTGTGAACATATCTGCGTTCGTCTCGATGGCCTTGGCATAACAAGATGAGATCGCATTTGCTTCGAGGAAGGTATCGGCATCGACAAAGCACAGCCACTCGCCGCGGGCAACGGCTGAGGCCTGGAACAAGGCATGGGGTTTGCCGGCCCAGCCTTCGGGTAGGTTGAGTCCGCTGATTGGGAGGAGACGCGAGTCGCGGGATGCGATCTCGTTCAATTGAGTCAGAGTCGAATCGGTGGAGCGATCATCCAAAACGATCACTTCGAGATTCGGATAATCCTGCGCGAGCGCGGACTCGACACAGTTGCGAATATTATTTTCTTCGTTGCGGGCGGGGATGCAGATCGAAATCAGCGGCGCATGGTCTGGCGGCGGCGCAGGCGTGACGATGATATCGAGATGATACTGGTTGTGTATCCAATAAATGATGATCAGCGCGGCGATGAAGAGGAGGGTGGATGTGAGGAAGATGGGCATGGGGATGTTCGAGGCGTAGTGAGTGGGCGTGGGACATTTCACGTGCCATGCCCCACGTCCCACGTACCCGTCATATTATCTTGACAGTCGACCCCCGCTCCGTCTTCTCCACTTCAATGCGATTTGGGAAGGCGTCTTTGAGTTCATCGAGATGCGTGATGACGAGGATCTTTGCGAAATCTTTTTTCACAAGATTGATGGCTTCGATCAGCCGCTGGCGGCCTTGCGTATCCTGCGAGCCAAAGCCTTCATCGATGACGAGCGTTTGCAGGCGCGCGCCTTTTCGCTGGGCAAGGATTTCGGAGAGCGCAAGGCGAATCGCAAAGTTGACGCGGAAGGCTTCGCCGCCGGAGTACATTTCATAATCGCGCACGCCCGCGGAATCGCTGATCTGAATATCGAGTGTTTCCTTCAAGTCGTCGCGTTTTTTATCTTTGTATTCCGTTTGTGTCACGAATCGAATCGACATCTGGCCGTCGCTCAAACGATCGAGCAAATCATTTGCCTTTTGTTCGATCTGTGGAAGCGCCTGTTCGATCAACAAGGCTGGCACGCCGTCTTTGCCGAAGGCGCGTTCCAGTGTCTTATGCTGGACAATCCGCTGGTTGAGTTCCTCGCGTTGATTTACGTAATCGGCTTTGCGCGCACGAAGCGTGAACAGTACATCCACTTTTTGACGCGCTGCGCCAACCTGATCGCGGGTTCTGTTTTCATCTTCGCGCAGGGTGAATAGTTCGCGCTCCATTTGATCGAGATCAGGCGATTGCGCTTCGGCGGATTCGAGTTTCGCCTTTGCAGTTTGATATTCAGAGTCGAGAGTTTTGATTTCAGATTTTCGATTTTTGATTTCAGATGAGAGATTGACGATCTCGTTTTCGATCTGCTTATTAACTTCGCGGGCAGATTTCAGGCTGTTAAATTCCTCGTCCGCGCTTCGGAGTTCGAGTTCTAATTTGCGTTTAGAATCGTGCGTGGCTATGTCGTAGCCGAGTTTGGCGAGTTCCTTGCCGAGTTTGGTCAACTGCTTGCGCGCGTCGGATGCAAAGGTTTCCTTTTCCAATTCCTTCGTCACTTCGGCGAGGCGTTTCTTTCCCGATTTGTTCCATTCCTTTTCAGCAGACTTCAACGACTCACTCCGCTCACTGAGTTGGGAGATCGCGTTTGAATATTTCAGGCGGTCTTTTTCTGCCCCGGCTAATTGCGTAATACGTAATTCGTAATTGGCAATTTGCTTTTCGATTTCATCAATCTCTGTCTTGTTTGCGCGGAATTGATCGCCCTTGTCCTTGCCGATCTTCTTCAAATCCTTTAATGTGGACTTGCGGTGCGCCTCGCTCAACTCCTGCCCGCACAAGGGACATACCGCGCCGCTGGCTTCTTCGAGCGAGTCGATTCGCTTTTTGGTCTCGTCCATTTCGCGGCGCAGGGTCTCGTTCTCCGCTTTCAACGCAGCCAATCGTTCACGCGACTCATTACGCTGATTTTCGAGTTTATTCCGCTCTTCAATTTCTGCTTCGGCTTTTACCAATGATTCCTTTGCAGATTCAATCTGCCCATCCAATTCGCTCCTCACCGATAACTGTTCACTGATCACTGCAAACTGTTCACTTAATGCAATCCGTTCCTGCTCCAGCCTCGCCTTTTCCACTTCGATCTCGCGCAATAACGGCTGACGTTGCTCATCGTATTCGCGGAATTCCATCGCATTGGCGTCGAGGGTCTCCAATTCCTTGCGCGTCTTTTGCCAGGCTTTATACGCCGATTCGATTTCCTTTGCGCGGCTGACAAGATCCGCATAGGCGGCGCGTTCCGTTTCCTTTTCGGCAAGGCGCGTTTCGAGATTCGCCAAAGATATACGCGCGCGTTCCACTGTGGATGACAACGTTGCGGCGAGTTTTCTTTGTTCATCCAACAACGCGGCGTTCTTTCTGAGATTCTCCAACGCAGATTCCTGCGCGGCGCGTGAAGCGGACAATTGTTTCAACGCCGCTTCGAGTTCCGCCAGCCGCGACTTGCGTGAATCCTCCTCCCCAAATTCCGAGTCGATCTCCGCCATGCGGCCGTCGATCTCATCCACTTCGCTTTCGATTCCTTTTCGTCTTTCGGCGGTGCGTTCCTTGTAGGTCTCCCAAATTTCGAGGCCGAGGATGGTACTCAACACGGCTTTGCGGTCGCCGGGCTTTTTCTGCGTGAATTCGTCAGCCTTGCCCTGCAAGAAGAAGGATGCGTTAATGAATGTATCGTAATCCAGCCGAAGCGTATGCTCGATTCGCGCCTGCGTTTCGCGGGTTGTCTTTTCGGTGAGCGGTCTCCATTGCTGACCATCAATCGACGATTGGCCATTGACCATGATTGCATCGTCCGTCGTCCGTCGTCCATCGTCCAGCACCTGGAATTCCAACACTGTGCTTTTCCCTCGAGACAGGGTCCTTTGTACACGGAAGGTATTATCTTCGTGCCTAAAGGTCAGCGCCACTTCGGCGGCGTCCGCGCCCAGGTTGATCACGTCCGCACTTTTGCCGCGCGATTCGCCGAACAAGGCCCAGGTGATCGCATCCAGCAGGGATGATTTTCCCGCGCCGTTGTGTCCCGAAATGCAGGCAAGGTCGAACGCGTTGAAGTCCAGTTCAACGGGGTCGAGATACGAGAGAAAGCCCGCAATGCGCAAGTGAATGGGAATCATATTTGTTACAAGACCTGTTTACCGCGAAGAAATGAAGCGCTTAACGCAAAGACGCCAAGCCGCGAAGTCGCAATATTTTTTTCTTTGCGCCTCCGCGCCTTTGCGTTAAAATTCCTGATGGTATTGCGCGACACTCGCCTCGCGGTGAAAATTATTTTGCAAGTATGATGGATTATAATCGACGCATCATGTTCGACGCCGAAACCGCCCAAACGCGCCGCCGCAGGGGACTATTCGTAGTCATCCTCGCAACCATCCCCTGTTATTGTATTGGTTTTATCGCTTTATCTCTCGCGCCCGACCCCAAACCCACCCCAACGATCACACCCACAGTAACCGTCACCATCACCGGCACGATCGCCACGCCGACCGTCAGTCTGACACCGGTCATCGTCACCAGTTCGGCCACCAACACCGCCACCATCACATTGACCCCGTTCCAACCCAGCACATTCACGCCCACATTCACAAACACAGCAACCTTCACACCCACCTTCACCGCCACATTTACGTTTACGCCGTCCTTCACGCCGACGAATACATCCACATCTACCATCACGCTCACGCCGTCGTTCACTCCCACGATTACGCTAACGCCCACCATCACGCTCACACCCACCAACACACTTACGTCATCTCCCACGCCGACCAACACGCCCTCCCCAACGCCGTCTCCCACACTAAACCCCACTCTCACGCCGTTCCCCCCATAACTCAATGACTGACATCCTGCCATTTCTAAAATCCATCATTTCCGTCGCAGGCCTTTCTGGATTTGAAACCCCGGTGGCGAATCTCATCAAACAAAAGTGGACTCCGCTTGTGGATGAGATCAGCCTCAGCAAACTCGGTTCCATTCATGGACTGAAATGGGGTTCTGTTTCGAAGGGCAGGTCCCGCCCTTCGGTCTTGATCGCCACCCACATGGACGCCATCGGACTGATGGTCGTTCGTATTGTGGACGGGTTTCTATATATCACTGCCATCGGAGGACTTGACCCGCGCGTATTGCCGGGGACGCCGGTCATCGTCCATGCATCGGGAAACCATGAAGAATTGTACGGCGTGATCGCCATGCCTC
>JACPVD010000019.1 GCA_016191895.1 Chloroflexota bacterium
GGTTTCTTCCATGACAACGACGCGGGCGTAATTCCTTAATTTCCAATGCAGGATTCCCTTGCCCACGTCAATGGCATAGACTTTCGCCGCGCCGCGTTGAAGCAGGCAGTCGGTGAATCCGCCGGTGGAGGCGCCCACATCCGCGCACACGAAACCCTTTACATCGATTGCAAACGCTTCCAGCGCCGCATCCAGTTTTTCGCCGCCGCGAGAGACAAAGCGCGGGCCGGAATCCACCGTCAGCGCCGACTTTGGATCGATCGCAGTGGCAGGCTTCAGCGCGACCTGATCGTTCACCCGCACCTGTCCCGCCATCACCAGAGCGTGCGCTTTGGCCCTCGAGTCGGCCAATCCGCGCTCCACGAGTAAAACATCCAAACGAACTTTCAGCATGAAAATATTGTATCAGGTAAAATATCCCTCATGCTAACCGCCTTATTCAAAACCATGCGCCCGCGTCAGTGGGCCAAAAACATCTTCATCTTCGCCGCGCTGGTCTTCGACAAACAACTTCTTAACGCCGATGCGTTTCTGCGCACGCTGGCAGGCTTTGCGTTGTTTTGTTTTATTTCATCCACCGTGTACATCTTCAACGACCTGGCCGATGTGGAAGCCGACCGCCAGCACCCGGAAAAGAAAAACCGTCCCATCGCTTCGGGCAAACTTCCCGTAAACGCCGCATGGATCGCGGGGATTGTATTGGTCATCGCCACATTGGGCGCGGCGTATTTTCTCGCGCCGGGGTTTGAAGCGGTATTGATCATCTATTTTCTCCTGAACATCGCCTATTCGAAATGGCTCAAGCACATCGCCATTGTGGACGTGCTCATCATCGCGGCGGGATTTGTATTGCGCGTGCATGCCGGTGTGACGCTCATTCAAGTGGAACGATTCTCGCCCTGGCTGTATGTGGTCATGACATTGCTTTCGCTTTTCCTCGGTTTCGGCAAACGCCGCGCCGAACTTGCATTGCTCGCGCAGGGCGCGGGTTCGCATCGCAAAGTATTCGAAGGCTACACCCTCCCGCTCCTCGATCAATACATCCTGATCGTCTCCGGCACAACCATCGTCGCGTATTCGCTGTACACATTCTCCGCGCCCAACGTCCCTGAGAATCACAGCATGATGCTCACCATTCCATTTGTGGTGTACACCATCTTCCGCTATTTATATCTCATCGAAGTCAAACATGCGGGCGGAGCGCCGGAGGAAATTTTATTATCCGACCGGCCGTTTCAGGTCGCGATGGCGCTTTGGGGCATTACCGTGCTCGCCATCTTTTATCTCTCGTGAAATCGTCCGCGCCCGGCAAGATCATTCTCTTTGGCGAGCATGCGGTGGTCTATGGCCGCCCCGCGCTCGCAGTTCCCGTCACACAGGTGCATGTGGATGTCGAAGTTTTGGATTCGCCCCGCAAAGGGATTTGGATCCACGCCCCGATCATCGACCTGCACGCCGAGCTTAACTCGCTTCCCCCCGACCATGCAATTGCTTCGGTTATTCTGAAAATTTTACCCTCACCCCTGCGCCCCTCTCCCTCAGGGAGAGGGGATGGGGGTGAGGGCGGACTGGATATTCACATCACCTCCACCATCCCCGTCGCCGCGGGGCTCGGTTCCGGCGCGGCGGTTTCCATTGCCTTAATTCGGGCTCTTTCTTCTTTCCTCTTTCTTGATATCTCCGACGACCAGGTCAACTCCCTCGCCTACGAAATCGAAAAAATCCATCACGGCACGCCATCTGGAATCGACAACACCGTCATCACTTACGCAAAGCCCGTCTACTTCATTAAAGACAAGCCTATCGAAACCTTCAGGGCCGCCAAACCGTTCACCATTGTCATCGGCGATACTGGCATTCCCGCATTGACGAAGGAATCGGTGGGCGATGTCCGCCGCCTGTGGACAAAGGATAAACTCAAATTCGAGTCGATCTTCGATGAGATCGCTCAGATCGCCATCGTGGCGCGTCGTTCCATCGAACGTGGCAATCCGCAACTGCTCGGCGAGTTGATGAACCAGAATCATTCGCTGTTACAGGAGATGACCGTCTCCTCCCCCGAATTGGACAAACTCGTTCAAGCCGCCCGCGATGCCGGCGCGCCCGGCGCGAAATTAAGTGGAGGCGGACGCGGGGGGAACATGATCGCTCTCGCCGATCAGGCCACAGCCGAGTCGGTGGCGCGGGCGTTGATGTCTGCCGGGGCAAAGAATACGATCATCACCGAAGTCGCATAATGCGCAGCGGATGTTTGTACAAACACCGTCCCGAAGGGTTTTCTCCCAACAAATAGGATGCTTGATCGCAACCTTCGGGACGTTTTGACAAAAACAACATGAACAAACAATGGCTCGCTCCCATCCCGCCCTACCTTGCCGTGTGGATGGGATTATTTTTATTAAACAGCGCATGGGGGGCATTGATCGGGTTTCACATTGCCATCCTGCTTGTCATTGCATTCATACGCCCAAAGCCTTTTATCACTATCCTCTTCAAAAGCAAATCGTCAACATGGATTTTTGCCAGCGTTCTCTTTTGCAGTCCCAGCGGACTTGGCCTTTATTTTCTTTGGAATAGTTTCGGCATTGCAAATGACCTGCCCGCACAACTTCATTCGATGGAGTTGAATTCTTCGTCGTGGCCGTACTTCATCGCCTACTTTGCGCTCGTCAATCCATTGATCGAGGAATACTTCTGGCGCGGCGTTCTTGGAAACACAACAAAGAAGCTTCGTATCGGCGATGTGATATATGCCGGCTATCACGCGCTGGTTCTCTATGGCAGGGTTCATCCATTATCCATTTTGTTTGCGATGGCAGTCCTTACATTTGCAGGCTGGCTGTGGAGGCAAATGGCGCGTGAAGACGACGGCCTGCTTGCGCCGTCGCTCGGCCACATGGCCGCGGACTTTACGATTCTCCTTACCGTTTATCGAATGGCAGGTTCGTGAACATTTTCATGCCAATCATTCAGGTCGCGTCGTTGTTGGTTCTGCGCCTTCCCCTTGCGCCAAATTAAAGGGGCGCGTTTCATTTCAGTTGAAACCGTCCCGAAGGTTGCCGTAAAAGCGGCAATCTTTCCTGGAAAAACCTTCGGGGCGTTCTTCCTTTCAACTCATTTGAAACACAATCAAATTAAAACGACAACTGCCGGGTGTATAATCGATTCGACGATGGTAACTTCCGCCAGCCCCCCGCCTGTAATTCATCAGCGTTACCAGCTGGTAACGTGGCTGGGCGAGGGCGGCATGGGGGTGGTGTACAAGGCGCATGACCTCATCCTCGATCGCGATGTGGCGGTGAAATTCCTGTCGCCGAAATTCTTTTCGGGCGCGGATGCGGCGGCGCGCTTCATGCGCGAGGCGCGTTTGGTGGCGCGTCTTTCGCACCCGAATATCATGTCCATTTTCGATGTGGGGGAGGATCAGGGCTGGCAATATCTCATCTTTGAATATATCCCCGGCAGTGACTTGCACACGCTGATGAATAATCGCTCCACACCCTGGACGGTTGCGGAGGCGTTGCCGATTCTCAAGTCGGCGCTGGAGGCGTTGGCGTATGCGCACGGGCAGGGGGTGATTCACCGCGACATCAAGCCGGAGAACATCATGCTCACGCCGCAGGGTCAGGTGAAGGTGACAGATTTTGGCCTTGCTTTCGCAAATGAGGAAGTGCGCCTGACACGGGACGAAGGCCTCGTCGGCACGATTCTGTACATGTCGCCGGAGATGATTCGAGGCCGCGAGATCGACGCGCGCGCCGACCTGTATTCGCTTGGCGCGGTGTTGTACGAATTACTGGCGGGCGAGCCGCCGTTTGCGGGAGAACAGATTGCACAGATTATTTCAAAAGTGATTCATACCGAGCCCGTGCCGCTGAATGTGCGGCGGACGGATATTCCCTCCGCGCTCGACAGCGCAATCACGCGTTTATTGATGAAGGAACCGGAACAGCGTCATTCCTCCGCGCAGGAGGCTTTGAGCGCATTGACCGGGAAGGCAGGTGATGAAATGACAGACTCCGACCCCGATGTTTTGCCGCACAAATCAGATTCGTCCTCGCTGGTCAAAAGCATCGTGCGGGCTTCGTTATCTTCGATGGAGCGCCCGGAAACCATCGAATTGCCGGCCGACGAAGAATCCTCCGCGTTGCCTGAAGACCCAAAAGAGCAACAGACTTTATTGCTCTATGCCTCCACCGAGGATGTGATTGCCGCGATCGAAAGCGAGCGGCGGCGCATGGCCGGTATATTGAAGAGCGATGTAATCGACCCGTTGAATCTTTTGCTTTCACAAGCCGGCACGTATGAAAAAACACTCGGCGCAAATCAAATGGCGAAAATGGCGGTGTCGGTGCTTTCGACTCTGGCGCGGCAGGTATTGCAACAAGTCCGCGATCTGGATGAGAACCTGCAGCCGATGGCGCTGGAATCGATGGGACTTGAAACCGCGCTCGAAAACCTGGCCGGCCAGGTTCGCCGCACGCGCGGCCTGCAAATCGACCTGGAACTGGTTCGCCTGCCGGAGCGGCTTTCTCCGCGAATGGAATTGGCGCTCTTCCGCCTGTGCCAGAATTACTTCGACGCCATTCAGACCATCGGCGCGAGCCGTGTGAACATCCGCTTGAAACGGCAGGATGAAACGGTGGAGTTTGAACTCGTCAACGATGCGCATACCGTGTTGGAGGATCGCCCGCTGGCCGCGGCCCGGGAGTGGATCGAACAACTGGGTTGTGGCTGGCAGGCCGAGGCGGGGCGGAATCGCATCTTAATCCGCTTTGAGTTGATGAAGCAAATCGAGTTGACTCCGCGCGAATTGGATGTCATCCGACTCGTCGCTGAGGGCTTGAGCAACAAGGAGATCGGGCTGACGCTATCCATCAGCCCACGCACGGTGAATTTTCATCTCGATAATTTATTTGCGAAACTGGGCGTGAGGTCGCGCACCGAAGCGGCCATCTTCGCCATGCGGCAGGGCTGGATCGAGAGAAAATTGTAACGATTGCTCAAGCCGCCGGGAGCATATGAACCCTGTACGAATTAACAGGATGAAAACCGGTCATTCGGACGTTTGATTGAAGAGGTATGCCGCGTAGAATGGGCTCATACAAAGGAGACCGACATGAAAACAAAAAAAACAACCAAAGTAAGAAAATCCAATCCGTTGAGCGCTATAGAGCCGTTTCTGGCAGACGCAAAGGTCACGGAAATCCTGATCAACGGCCATGAGAATTTTCAGGTGGCGAAGAGCGGCAAATTGATGGATGTGCCCAGCCCGTTCAAGACCGAAGCGGAATTGGTCGCGTTGATTCAAGCCATTGCCGAGCCGCTCGGGCGGGTGGCGGATGAGTCCCACCCGATCCTTGACCTGCGCTTGCAGGATGGTTCGCGCGTGCATGTGGTGATGCCGCCGATTTCGTTGAATGGGCCGGTGGTGACCATTCGCAAGGTAGTTGTTGGACGCCTAAGCGCGAAAGACCTGGTGGAGTTCGGCGCGGTTTCGCAGGAAATCATCGACTTGCTCAAGGCCTGCGTGCAGGCGCGGCTCAACATTTTGGTAGCCGGCGGCGCCAGCTCCGGCAGGACAACGATCCTGACAATTCTCGCGAATATGATCGAGGACGATGAGCGGATCATCCTTCTGCAAAGTCAGGATGAGGTATTTATAAAAAAGCCGCGCCTTATCAAACTGGAGACGCGGCCGGCGAATGTGGATGGGCGCGGCGAGATCACCATGCGCCAGTTGGTGGCCAGTGCAGTGAACCTGATCCCGGAACGGATTGTAACAACGGACATTGCCGGCGGCGAAGCCCTGGAATTGCTTCAGGCGATGAACTCCGGCCACGACGGTTGCATGCAGGGCATGCATGCAAACAGCCCCTTCGACGCGCTGGTGCGGCTGGAGGAAATGGTGGGCTATGCCAACCCATCGATGCCGACGTTGAGCGTCCGCAGTTTGATCTCCTCCGCGATCGACCTCATCGTTTATGTGGAACGGCTCCGAACCGGTCAGCGTCGAATCATGAAGGTCACCGAGGTCACCGGGTTAACTGATTCGGTCGTCGCCCTGCGCGATATCTTTGAGTTCGAACAGTTAGGTTATCAGAACGGCCAAATCGAAGGCGATTTTTTTGCGACCGGGAATATCCCCAAATTCATGGATCGCATACAGGAGGTGGGCATCGACCTGCCGCTTTCGATCTTCACGCCGAAGACGAAGTAACCTGGAAATAAAAGATGCTGGGGCGGGACGTTCCCCGCCCCGACACCCTTCGAGTCAACTCCCTGCCGAGTTTTGCCTATTCATTAAGGACAGCCACCTTTGTTTGCGGGTCGAATTTTACGTTGACGGTTTTGGCCGCCATGCGGAAATGGCTGGCGCGTTCACGATGAAGGATCTCTTTCATGCGGGTGGCGACGGTCTCCCCGTTGTAGTTTATTTCCAGGTCGAAC
>JACPVD010000310.1 GCA_016191895.1 Chloroflexota bacterium
AAAATAGGCTTGATCCGAGAAAACCTCACCGCACTGGCGTACGGCGCAAGTGTCGGGGCGTTCCGCGTAAGTCGACTTATCAAATTCCCATTACTAACGGGCAGTTTAGGAACAAAAAGTCCCGAAGTAGAACTTCGGGACTCCGTTTCCGTTTGCGGCCTCACACAGCCACAGCCGTATGCGTGGCGAGGAGAGTCTGAAACCGTTGGTCGCCGCGCAGGGCGTCGAAATCCGGGTCGGTTTTGGCCCAGGTGATGTACGTCTGCCTGGATTGCAGGGCTATTTCCAACAGTTCGAGGGCGCGTTCGTTGTTCCCGCAAATGGCTTCGAGGCACGCGTTGTTGTAGTCGCTTTCGTCTTCGGGTTGCAGGGCGCGGGCTTTTTCGATGTGAGATTGCGCCGCGCCTTCGAGTCCCATCTTGCGGTATTGGCTCGCCAGCGACGCGTGCGCCTGCGCCGAGTTGGGGTCCAGTTCCAGAACTTTCTTGAAACATTTGACCGCCTCCTGATCCTTTCGTTCCGCGCCATATACCAGTCCCAGCAGGTAGTGACAGTTCTGGTTCGCAGGGTGCAGGGTGATCGCCTTTTGGAACGCCTGGATCGCATCCCGGTATTGGCCTGCAGATTTGTACGCCTCGCCCAAACTCTCCCATAAAATATAGCTGCGCGGATTTTGACTCGTGAGTTGCTGGTATTTGATGATCTCCAGCGTCAACATCTGCCGCTCGTTCGGGGAGAGGTCGTTCAGTGGATTCTCGTTTTGGAAAGCAGGCGCACCCGATTCTTCCACATTTGAATCAAGCCGGGGCGCCTCCTGCCCACAAGCCTCCTCCACTGCCTTTTGCACTTCGATTGGAACGATGATTTCCGCCTCTTCCACCGGCTCGGATTGGAGCGTCTCTTCCGAGTATGCCAGTTTCCATTCGCTTTGCGTTTCCACAGGAGGTTCGAAGGCCGGGTCTTCTGTTTGGGAAAAAGACTCAAACTCCACCGGCACAGCCATGCTTTCAAAGGAATCCTCATGCTGAGACTCTGCCATCTCGAATTCAGAGTTGACCTCCATTGCCAGATCGATTCCCGTCGCCAGGCTGGCCGCCCCGCCCTTGGCGAGAATCGACTCAAGATCGATCTCCGGCCGCGAGAGGGTGAGCGGCGAAATCACAGCAACGGAGTCTTCATCCCTCGGCAGGATCAAGTCCGCCCGTTGATAGGCCTCGAGCGCGTTATCGTATTTCTTGATCTGGCGGTACAGAATGCCAAGCCGGTCCCAGGCGGCGGCCTTTTCCTTTTTATCCGCAAGCAGTTCGATACTGCGGCGGTACAGTTTGATCGCGTCGCTGTATCTCCCGGTTTGCACATAGGCCATTGCCAGGTTGGTGTAAGCCCGGCCAAACGTGTTCTCCGTTTTGATCGCGCGCAGATACGCATGGATCGCGGGCTCATATGCGCCGTGCATAAAATATAAATTTCCGATCTCGTTCCAGAATTCGTGATTCATAGATACCTCTGTGAATTAGAATCTTCAACCCGGAGTCCACCGACTCCAGTCGTTGATTTCACGCTTGCATCCAAAGTCTGGAGACTTTGGACTCCGTATCACGCCACCAGCGCCGGCTTCGCCTCGGCGGACATGTTGCCCATCAGGCCAAAACTCGAACGCAGGGAAAGAGTGGCATTTTCGGGGTCGAGTTCATCGGCCGTCTGGTCGGCGGCAATCGCGTTGCCGTAATCGTTGATGCGGCGATAAACATTGCCCAGCCGATTCCATGTAACGGCCTTGTCTTTATCCGAAACAAACAACTCGATGCCGCGCTGATACAGCAGGATGGCTTCTGCAAATCGTCCCATTTGCACATACGCCAGCGCGAGATTGCTGTACGGCCATGCAAAACGATTATCCAATTCGATGGCTTTGCTGTACGACGCGATCGCATCTTCGTAGGCGTTCGCGTTCAAATAGATATTGCCCAGTTCGTTCCACACGTGCGCGTTCTTTGTATCCATCACAATGCGCACCTCGCCGTTCGGGCTGACCTTCGTCAGCGGCGCTTCGACATGATCCGTTTGAAAAATTGGCGGCTCAGACGCATCCCTCAGAAATTCCTCGTATGCGAACTCAGCCGCCCGCTCTTCAGGGATGAATGGGGATGTCTCCTCTGCAAGCGCGGATTCGGCCGACGGGGCAGATTCTTCCTCTGCGGCCATTTCCTGTTCCTCGACCAACGCTTCATTTTCGACCTCGGCCTGCCCGGCGTTTTCCGGGAGCGACTCTTCGCTGAGAACGGGTTCTGTCGTCAACTGCGCCACGAGCGGATCGGTGAACGTTTCGACAACATCCATGTTTACAATCGACTCATTCACCGCGGCTTCCTGCGGAATCTCCGAGATCGTCTCCACCAATTCAACCTGCGCTTCGGTTTCGGATTCCCTCGGCTTGAAGATTCCCTTGAAAGTCAACCATGCAGGGATGCGGCGCGATTCTTCCAGGGTATCTTCATTTGCATCATCGTCCCCGGCGGGGGGCAACTCAGGTTCCGCGATCAATTCTTCAACAACCGGGGCGATCTCTTCGGCTGAGACGGTTTCCGCAACAGGCATTTCCTCCGCCTGCATTTCGGTTTCCTTTTCCGCATACACCTGCTCGACCTTTGCAATCACATCCTCCACAACTTTGACGATGTCGAAGGAACGATCTGTTTCATCAGCAGTTGTACTGCTGATGGACGGATGCAGTGCAACTGCCGCCGAAACAAGGGACTGCCGCTCCGTTTCCTCTTCCATCATCTCCATATTGGGAGCCAGCGCAACGACGATATCCGAATCAGGCCCGGGTTGAATTTCCTGCTCCATCGAAACAGGGTCAGCCTCCGGCGGAGTCGGATGCGGGTCTTCATCCTCCAGAATCATTTGCTCGAGGATCTCTTCCGGGGCAATCACAGACTCGCTCGTTTGGACGGTGTCCAACGTGTCGTTGAAGCCGGTGTTATCGCCGTCCAATCGATCAGCGGCTTGAAAAGCGAGAAACGCATTTTCGTAATCATTGAGTTTGCGATATGCGTGGCCTAGTCGATTCCAGCAGATGGCTTTGTCTTTCGCTTCGGTGAGCAGGTCGATGCTTTTCTTGTAGAGAGGAATGGCTTCATCGGCACGGCCATGCGAGACGAGAGTCAATGCGAGGTTGCCAAGCGGCCAGCCGGCTTCGGGGTCGAGAGCCACGGCGCTGCGATAGGAAGCGATCGCGCCATCCAGTTCGCCTTTTTGAAATTGCGCGTCGCCGAGGTTGGCCCAGTTTTCCGCCGAGTCGGGGTCGATCTCGATGGCGCGTTTATAGGCTTGCACGGCGTCGTTGGTTTGATCTTCGCGCTCGAAGATGTTGCCCAGTCGAATCCAGGGATTGATGAAGCGGTTATTGAATTCGACGTTCTTTCGCTGGTAATCCAACACAGCGTCGAAGATGTTTCCCAGGTCTTTCCAAAATTCTAGTTCAGACATTGTTGCCTCCGTTTGTAAGTGATTGTCCCTCACCCCTAACCCCTCTCCCGAAGGGAGAGGGGAACAACTCCCTTCCCCCTCCGGGGGAAGGGCTGGGGATGAGGGCGGTTGAATTAATTTGCATAGCAATTTCCCAACAAACTAAACCTTGCGCGTGTAAGCAGGTTTGCTTTTTCATTCGAGAGAGACGCCGCGATCTGGTACGCCTTGCGCGCGTTTTCCTCGTCGTTCATTTTGCGATAGACATTGCCCAGCCGATTCCATGAAATGGCTTTATCGCAATGAGTGTGGAAGAGGTCGATGCTTTTAAGATATACAGAGACCGCTTCGGCATGCCTGCCTTGAAAGACATACGACATGGCGAGGTTGCTGTGCGCCCATCCCGATGCAGGGTCGATTTGAATGGCTTTTGCAAAGGCATTCGCCGCTTCGTTGTACGAGCCTGATTTGAAGAGCAGGTTTCCCAACTCCAGCCATACCTGGGCGCTGCGCGAATTCGGTTCGAGCCGGACGATGTCGGCGTGGTCGCGGCGGCCTGCGTTTTGCGGATCGAGTTCGTCGGCCTGCTGGTAGGCGTCGAGCGCGTCTTCGTATTGATTCAAATGACGATGAATGTCCCCGGCGCTGTTCCAGGCTGCGGCCTTTTCTTCTTTGGCGGCGAGCAGGCTTGCGCTCTTCCGATAAAGAAGAATCGCTTCGGTGTACTTTCCCAACGAAAGGTAGGCGTGGGCAAGGTTGTAATACGGCCAGCCAAACGAACGGTCCAATTCGATGGCTTTGTGGTAGGCGGCGATGGCCTTTTCATGATCCCGTTTCTGAAAATGAATGTTGCCCATCTCATTCCATACTTCGGGGTCTTTGCTTTCGGCGATCTCCCCGGCGTTCTCAAAGGGATCGGGCGGCAATATTCCCTCTGAAAAGCCCAGCGGAGAGAACGCCTGTTGCGCGGGGATTGACGTGTCTTGTGTATTCATAGGCTCCTCTTTTGGGTGGTTGGGGTCGGGATTAAGAATCCATGCGGGCATCGGATAGACTTGCGTTGGACGCTCCAACTCTGCGCATCCTTCTTCGACGTTTGGACTGGTCGCTGTTTCGATGGCGGGAGTCGGCGCTTCAATCTCTGCCCGCCGTCCCCGGCGGGGCTCATCTTCATCTTGCGCCGGGGACGGCGCAGAGAGCAATGCTGGCGGCGCAACGACTCCCTTTAATGCATCCGCTGTTTGATAGGCTTGCATGGCATCCTCGTAATCGTGAACGGCGCGATAAAAATTCGCGAGCCGTTCCCATGCGTTGATCTTGTCGCTGGTCCCAGTGAAGAGTTGCAGGCTTTGTTTGCAGGCTGTGATCGCGTCGAGGATCATTCCCTGATTGGCATAGGCCAGCGAGAGGTTGAGATACGCCGCGCCAAACGAACGATCGAGTTCGATGGCGTTGAGAAAGGCGCGCATCGCGTCTTCATACTCGTTGACGTTGAGCAGGGCCAGCCCAAACGAATTCCATGCCAGTGAATCCTTTGGATCGACGGCAAGCGCGCGCTGGTAGGTTTTGATCGCATCGCGGTCGCGTCCGTTTTTGGAGTACATCTCCGCAAGCCGAAGCCACGCAACACTGAAATCTTTTTTGAGTTCGACGGCTTTTTGGTACGCGGCAATGGCGTCGGCGTCGCGGCCGGCCTGCGCCAGCGCGTCGCCCAGCCCCGCCCAGGGAGTCGCAAGCGTCGGCGCGTATTCGATGGCTTTGCGATACGCGGTGATGGAGTCTTTGATGTAGCCGATGCGCTGATACACATTGCCGAGTCCGTTCCAGGCGATGGGGTCATTCGGGTTGCGCTCGATTGTCTTTTGAAAGGCGAGCATGGCTTCGTCGTTGCGTCCGATCTTCAGGCAAAGTTTTCCGAGGTTGTTCCAGACGGAGAGTTGTTCGGGCGCGGCGTCGATGGCTTGTTTGTAGGCGTCGATGGCTTCGTCGTTTTTGCCTTGCGCAAATTTGACAAGCGCCAATGCGTTGAAACATTCGGCTTCGAACAGGTTGTCTTCCATTTGCGCGGCGGTTTTGATTGCATCTTGAAGAAGTTCGCCCGCTTTTTCGTGATCGCCTTTGCGCCAGTTGAGAATACCCAGGGTGAGCGTGAGTCTTGCCTGGGATGGATTTTTCTCCGCAGGTTCGCGCAAATGAGCGTTGATTTGCTCCCCGGCCTGAATCCGGGTTGTGTCATTCCACGCTGATTCGACTTCATTTTCAAGAACGTGCGGCGAGTTCGGCAATGTGGGGAATTCGATCACGCTTTGGCGGGCTGTCCAGATTTCAGGGGCGCTGCGGGCGAGTTCGGCGAGCGCATGTTCGGCGATCCAGATCACGAGTCGGATTCGCTTGCGGGTGAGGATGTCTGTGTGGCTGGAGAGTTGCGCAAGAATCTCCCGCTGTTCCGGGCTCGATCCTTGAAGGAAGAAGATGTGTCCCTCGGATGTTTGAAATTTTCGCAGGATGGGCAGGAGACCCGGCGCGTTTATTTCAATGCGGACGACTCGCTGTCCGCGCTGGGTCAGGACGGTTTGCGCGGCAAGTTCAGCGTCGGCGCAGGCGGGTTCCGAGTCGCACACGGCCAAGACGATGGCAGGGCGATTCCATTGGATGGCGGGTTGGAGTTCCTCGCACAGAAACTCAACCCGTTCATCGAACGGATTCACATCCGAAGGCTGAAAAAGGCCGCGCAGGGTCATACCATTTTCCTTAGCACGGGATGAATATCGCACCAGTTTTCCTGATCGCGGTATTCGAGAATGGCGAGCAGTTGCAGGAGGGGGGTCAGGCGTTCGCTGTATTCGAGTTTTTTGCTTTCATATACTTTCTTTAGAAGCTTGAGATCGTCCTTGTCCAAAATGCGCCTGTACTCGTTGCGGATTTCAGACGCCGCCCATTCGACATCCTCACATTCGAGTTGCGATGCCTTTCTGCGCCTTGCGCGTCCGATCGACGTGCGGATGATCCGCGCCAGTTCACGGAAGACCCCGCCGCTGTAGGTGACGGCTGTATCGAGCGCAGCCGGGTCGATGATCGCATCGGCCACGCGAACGCTGACGAATTTTTCGAGCGTGCGATAACCTTCCTGTACCTGATGGTCGGCGTCGCCGGCGCGCAGGTTTATATTCGGCAGGAAGAGCGCCTGACCGCGGATCGAGTCGAATTCCTTGCTGTAAAACAGCGCGCTCGAAACAGTGTAGACGATGGCGCAATTCGGTTGAAGCATGATCTCGCGGCGGTCATGGAAGATGGCGCGGGCGCGGTCGAGATCGGGCTTGTCCATGTCGTCGATCAGCACAAGCGGAAACCGTTTTTCCTGGGTGTAGATGGTGGCGGCGATGTGATTGATGATGTTGATCAGCCCGGTGATATCGGTTTCGACGACCTGTCGCAGTTCGACGCGGGTGGCGGGTTCCAGTTTCATCTTCAACCCGGCGTTGACGAAAAACGCGTCGATGGATGCGCCCAGTTCGATGTCCGAGATGCGCCCGTCCAGGATGGTGGAGATTTGTTTCTCCACTTTGCCCTTCCAGCCGCCCAATTCCTTTAGCAGATGGTCCGGGAGTTCGCCGCCGCGCCTGCGGTATTCGCGGAAGAGACGACTCCCAATGGCAAGAAGCACATCACGAAAATCGAGGTCGATGATGTCGGTCTCTTCGCGGATGCTGAAATTGATCGGCCAGTATTTTTTGTGAATCTCCGGGTTGCTCAGCAAATGCTGTAACTCGGTGGATTTGCCGCATCCGCGATGTCCTGAGAAGAAAAACTTGGGCGGGCGATAGAACGGCGCGAGCAGGGCGTCGGCCAATTCGTTGATTGGGTTGCCCGGGCGGCTGATGTAGAACGGATTTGCCCTCCCGTTGACGCCGGGTTTGAGCGGCAGGTCCTGTTCAAAGTTCAGCCAGGCCTTGTCGAAGTCGGTTGCTTTTTGATAGTCGATGCTGTTCATATTGCGCCTCTTGAATTTAGAGGGTCTGTCATCAGCCAGACCCTAAAGGTTTTGTCCACAAACCAAAACCAAAATTTGTAAGAATCTCTTGCGTAACAGTCGTTTTTGTTGGCAAAGGAAACCTTTAGGGTCTTTGCCAGCGAGCGATGAAATCAATTCTATGGCCTGGCGTTCGATCTGATTAGCCATAAACATTCGTTCTTTTGCGGGGACTATTGACCATTGCGCAGGTGCGCGCATGGTCAGGATTGACCATGCATTAGTTCACCGCCGCCGCCAGCCCTTCGCGGATGGCGTACAACGCCACCTGGGTCCGATTCGCAAGATGGAGTTTGTTCAGGATACTGCTGACATACTTCGCAATCGTCCGCTCATTGACGACCATTTCCAGCGCGATCTCCTGGTTGCTCAGTCCGCGGGCGATCAATTTCAAGGTTTCCAACTCGCGCTGTGTGAGATGCTCATTGGAGAGGCTTTCAGGCGAATTGGGT
>JACPVD010000311.1 GCA_016191895.1 Chloroflexota bacterium
GTAGTACACGGTCGATGCGGCGGATGGCAAAACGACCACAGCGGAAGCAAGCAATGCAAACGCGCCGAAACCGATCCATGCGGCGGGCTGTCTTTGCTGAAGCCAGGATTGGAATTTGGGGAATGATTCGTAGAGAAGGTACGCGATCGCAATCGCGGGCACAACGACCAGAAACATACGATCGGATGCGTTTTCGTATCCCGAGTAGTTAAAGTAGATCACCGCCGATGAAAAACTGAGGATCGACGCGATGAGCAGGCTTCCCCCCGCCCGAAGCAGGAATTGCAAAAATTTCATTCAGTGATCTCCAGCAACGGATGAACGGACTCCAACGACTCCAGTCGTTGGAGGCGTGATGTCCAAAGCCGAAGACTTTGGACTCCAAATACGGTTATTTCAACGAGCGGACGAGCTGGAGAAATTCGACCCATTCCTCGTGGAAGAAATGCACGGTGACGTTGTTGAGTTCGATGTGATAGGTGACTTCGCCGTCGGGTTCTTCGGCGCGCCAGGCGATGAAGTTTTCGGTTTCGGCGATGGTTTGGGTGACAGTTTCATTACTCATGGGGATTCTCCTTGGGAATTCGATGGATTCTATTCGCATGCGCTTCGACTGGTTTCGACAGGCTCAACCAGCAGCGCAGCGCGTATGTATCGAGGAAAAGACAAAGGGGAGGTCACTTTCCTTTATTGCGGTTCAGGCTGAGGGTCCGCAGGAAGCGGCGGATCGAAACGAGAATCCTCGAGCCGGGCGGCGGCGCGGGATGCGATTCCTGTTCGGGCCATGGATCCAGGTCCAGCATTTTCCGCATGGTGTATTTCCATAATAGGGTTGCAGTGGCGAGGATGGGCGCAGCAACGACGACCCCAAGCAGGCCGAATAAATTAGCGGCGACAATGGCGGCGACAAGGACGGCGGCGGGATGAACCTTGAGCGCGTCGGAAAGGATGCGCGGGGAAACAACGTTATCGAATATCTGGTCGATCAGCAGGGCGATGGCGAGGACAAGCAATGTATATTGAAAGGGTTCGAGGCCGAAGAGTTTGAATGCCTGAAAATAGGCCACAAGCACAAGCACCGCCCAATTGACAGCGGGGCCAACATAGGGAACGAATCGCGCAAGCCCGGCTAGGAACGCAAGGCTCAAGGCGTAATGCACGCCCAGCACCGTCAGCACAATGGCGTATACAATGACTGCGAGGAAGAAGATGATGATCTGCCCGCGCATGAAGGCGTTCCATGTGCGTCCCAGTTCGCGGCTGAGGCGTTTGAAATCGTCGGCGTAGCCGGGAACGTCGACAATAATCATGCGTTCGCGCAGGCCTCCGCTTTCCGCCAATACAAAGTAGGAAACGAGAATGACGAATAACGTCCAGCCGAGGAAGTTGGCCGCGCTGCCGGCCAGCGTGCTGACCAGCGCGCCGGTGCGGCTCAACAAAGGCTGCACCATGTCAAGCACCTGACTGCTGAGCGAGTTCAGGTCGAGGGCGCGGAAATCGATTTTGAAGGGGCCGAATTGATAGACCTTGCCGGAAATACTTTCGATGAGTCCCGGCAGGGATGTGATCGCGTCCTGAATAATGGTGACCAGGCTTTGCACCTGTTGCACCAGTCCCACCCCGCCGAGGGTGAGCAGTCCAAGCAAAAGAAAAATGATCACAAGATAGATCAGCCCGACAGACGCATTCCACGAGAGACCGACTTTATGCTGGAGAAGACTTGCAATGGGATGAAATAAGTACGCCAGCAGGAGCGCGATCAAAAGCGGGGAGATGATGAACTGGAATTTAACCAGCAACGCGCCGACGATGACGACGACGGTCAATGCGACGACGAGTTTGGTGGTCGCGCCCCACGATGGGGAGGGGACATGTTCCGCGGTTGGCGGCTTGGGGTCTTCGATCTCCGTCCGTTTTCGGAGCGGATTTATCCTGGTTGTTTGTGTTTTCGCCATGGTGAAACTCCGGGCATTTTCCAATTGAGTGCGGGTATTTTACAACATATTAAACAAAATGCCCCGCGAGTTTGAACTCACGGGGCAGGAGCGGCAAATGGATTAGCACCCGGAAATGAAGGGGAAGAAGGTACACCACAAGCGGTTGGCGTCTATCACCCAGAGCGTGATCGCGCACAGGCAGATGAATCCCAACACACCCACGCCGATGTAAACGGGAAGCAGGTTTGTCTTTTTGGCGGGTGGAGGGCTGTAGTAATCGGGCGCGGCATAGGCCGGAGCAGGGGGAGGCGGAGCCTGCATGGGCGGGGGAGAGACTCGCGCCGACTTTCGCGGAGAGGCCATGGTGGCGCCGGGATCGAGATTGACCGCGTCGTACATGAGAACGATCTGTTCGCCGAGCGAGATCACGTCACCGGGTTTGAGCACCACCGGGCCAGCCAGCCGCTGTCCGTTGACAAATGTCCCGTTGGTGGAGCCGAGGTCTTCCAGCACATATTTGCCGCCCTGAAAGGAAAGGCGCGAATGTTTGCGGGAGATTTCAGCGTCGTTAATTGCAACATGATTGGACGGATCGCGGCCGAGAATCAACTGGTCCCCTTCGAGAGGGAAGGTCACGCCCGGTGTGGGACCCGAACGCATCACAAATTGAAATTGAGACATTGTTTTCCTCCAAATGAAGAAAATTGCAAAGAAGACTTTAGCCTGAGTGTACAATTTTCAGGCAAAGTTGTCAAATATCCGTCTTCGCGGGTGTGGAATATTTTTTCGGCAATTGGTCCCGTACCTTTTCAAAAAGAAGGGGGAAGTGGGGTGTTTTGAGCGCGCGAAGCGCGCTCAAAACACCCCACACCCCAGTTTAGTGAGAGGATGCAAAGTGCGACTTTCCGAAATTTTAAACCACACCCCCTTCGCAAACGGAGTCCCAAAGTTCTACTTCGGGATGTTTCGCAAGATTACCGTTTCGCGGCTTTCCTGATCTCGGGATCGATCACGATCTTGGGCTGGGTTTTGCCGGTGTAGCGCGGCAAATAGGCCGAGAACACCGTTCCAACGCCGATCTTGCTCTTCACTTCGATCCGTCCGCCGTGCCCGTAGATGATTTGCTTGCAGATGGAAAGCCCCAACCCGGTGCCGGTGACGCGGCCTTCGTGTTCGCGCACGCGATAGAACTTCTGAAACAAATGCGGAATGGATTCTTCCGGGATGCCGAGGCCGGTATCCTGCACAAAGATGGCGACTTCCTTTTCGGAGGTTTCCACGCGCAACAGCACGGTTCCGTTGGGGCGGTTGTATTTGATGGCATTGCTAACCAAATTCAACATCACCTGCTTGATCTTGTCACGGTCGGCTTCGAGTAGGGGCAGTTCATCCGGCGACTCGACGCGAATCTGAATGTTATCTTCCAGCGCCTTCGAGGCCATCACATCCTTGCACTCGTAGATCAGGTCTGCAACGCTGAAGGTGGTCTTGCGGAATTGCACACGGCCCGATTCGAGCCGGGCGAGGTCGAGGAACGAAGATGCCAGCGAATTCAGCCGCATGGTTTCTGTGTGGATGTTATTGATGATCTGATCGCGCTGTTCCTGCGACATTTCAGGCCGCAGGAGCAAATAGGTTGCCGTGCTTAGCGATGACAGCGGCGTGCGCAATTCGTGGACGAACTCAGAGATCAAGTCCGATTGCTGGAATAAACGCGCGTTCTCGATGGCGACCGCGGCCTGCGCACCCAGCACCAACAGCATCGACTCGTCCTGGTCGGTGAATTTTCCCTTGGGTTTGTTGATCGCCTCCAGCACGCCGACGATCTTGTTCTTGGTAACGAGCGGGATTCCCAAAAGAGATTCGGTGGAAAGCCCCGTGGCCTCCTCCACATTCGAGAAAAAACGCGGATCGTTGTGCGCATCGGTCAGGCGGACGGTCTGGCGGTTGTTCACGATCCAGCCGGCGATGCTCCCTTCGAGCGGGACGATGATTCCGCGTCGTGTGGCGTCGTCCATGTTGGTGGCGACTTGAAAATACAATTGCCGCGACGTATCGTCATACAGTAGAATCGACGCGGCTTCCGCGCCGCTGATCTCCGCCGCGGCGTGGACGATGCGCGAGAGCAGGATGTCCAAATCGAGGGTCGAGGCGAGATCGCGTGCAATATCGATCAGGCGGCGATAACTATCGAGTCGTTCCGTTTTAATTTCAGCCATGTAGCACTCTCTCCGCAATCGCAGGGATGATCACTGCGACATCCTCCATAATGGCGACGTCGGCGCGAACGTTCAAATAAGTCGGCGTATTGTTGACAATGATCAGGTGCGCGCCCCTGTCCAGCGCCTGCATCGGCAACCCGGCTACCGGCAGGACTTCCAATGAAGAACCGGCAACCAGCATCAGGTCGCATTGACGCGCGTCGCGCTGGGCATGAAACCACGCCGCCTGCGGCAATTGCTCGCCGAAGAGAATTACGTCCGGTTTGAGAATCCCCGCGCACATTGGACAATGTGGAATTTTGCCTGTTTCGACGAATGAAGCCAGATATGGCGCGGCTTCTGCTTGATGATAACACTGCGTGCATGACAGGGTATTCATTGTGCCATGCATTTCGATCACGTTTTGCGAGCCCGCTTTCTGGTGCAGGGTATCGATGTTTTGCGTGACGATGGAATGGATGCGCCCCGCCCTTTCGAGTTCGCTCATGGCATGGTGCGCGGAGTTGGGTTTTGCGTTGAAGATTTGATTCGCCAGCGGGCGAAACCATTGAAAGAATTTTTCCGGCGCGGTGCGAAACGAGGTCAGCGACGCGACTTCCAGCGGTTCATCCTTCGACCATAAACCTGTTCCCGTGGAACGGAAATCGGGTATCCCCGACGGCGTGGACAGGCCGGCGCCGGTCAATACAACGGCATGTTTGGATTGGCGAAACAATTCCGCCGCATATTCGATCGACGCTTGAATCTGTTCCGAAAAGGGGATCATCGAAGTTTTTCGCGTTCGAGAATCGAATCGGCGAGGGTAAGCAGTTGGCGGCAGGTGATATTCGTCGGTTGGGAGAGCACGGCCGGCATTTGCATACGCGTGGCTTGGATGAAGGCTTCGGGCGCGGGGGTGAGTGTGGCGGCAATCGAATGGCCGAGCATCTCCTGCGCCTGCGATAACTGCATTTGAGCGTCGGTGCGGATGCGGTGATTCAGAATCACGCTGATGCTTGATCGGTCGATTTGTAGATTCGCCATCTCGTCGATCAACATCCTTGTGTGCTGAATGGAACCCGGCACACCCTCCACCACGACGATTCGTTCATTGCACATGGGCAGCACCCTTTGCGCAAACAAGGGAAGGCTGTTCCCCAAATCGAGCACGATAAACCGTGCCATCGTCGCAAGGCGCGAAACAATCACTTCGTAATTTTGAACCTGCCCCACCAGCGCCACGTCGCGCGGATTTTCGGAGGCAAGAAAAAGTTTCAACCCCGAAATATGATGCATAATGAAAGATTCGACCTTCTCGCGTGTTATCTCGGCAACCGTGCCCTGCAACAATTCCGTCAATCCCTTTTGATTGGGCGCGCCGAGATCGATGCCGAGCGTGCCCTGCCCCGGAATCAGTTCCGCCAGGATTACGTCGCCCTGCGTGCGCGAAAACAGCCCGGCCGCCAGGTTGGCCGCCACCGATGTAACGCCCAATCCGCCGCGGGCGGAGATCACCCCGACGACATATCCCTTCTTTTCGTTGACCGGCGGCGATGCTTCCACAACATCCGCTGAATCTTTTTTTGCCGCGCGCGACAGCAACGACTTCACATGCGCCTGCAATTCGTTGGGATGCGTGGGCTTGGTCAGGTAATCGTCGGCGCCGGCTTCGAAGCCGGTTACTTTATCGTCGAGCTGGGTTTTTGCGGTGAACATCAATATGGGAATATCAACCGTAGCCGGGTTCTTGCGCAGGCGGCGCGTCACCTCGTAGCCGTCCATATCCGGCATCATCACGTCCAGCAAAATCAGGCTGGGGCGTTCCTCCAGCGCTTTTGCCAGCCCCTGCATCCCGTTGGACGCCGCGCTGATGTCATATCCCTGCTTTTGCAGCATCAATCCCACCAGTTTTAGCGTATCCACATCGTCGTCAATAATAAGAATTTTTTCTGTCATTTTCGCCTCTGCCGTTTGATTACAGTTGCAATCCAATTATAACGGACAATTCCCCGGTATTTGTTTGCTATGGAGTCAAAAGTCTCCAGACTTTTGACTCTCTGGGAGTTGCCATGAAAATTGGGGTGTGGGGTGTTTTAAGCGCGCGAAGCGCGCTCAAAACACCCCACTTCCCCTTCTTTTTGAATAGATACGATGTTTCTCGCGCCCAAATATGGGCGCATCACGGCAAATCCTAAAGAGCCAGGCTTTTGACTATGCTATAATGCAAATGCGCGGGCGAAAACCTGCGCCATTACCGGGGATGATCGGCTTCGACGGGAGAGGCTGGTTCCGGAATGCGAGCCGAGCGCGCACCGATCTCGATAACTCAGTGCAACCTTTAAGTGCCAATCGCACTTCATACGCTGCTATGCCCCTCGCCGCCTAAGGTGAGTGCGTAACAGTCTGACATCTTCGGATGTCACGTCCGCCGGCACCGTCCTTTACCGGGTGACGGATCGGGCGAAACAAAGGTAGAGTGCCGCTCCTGATTCTGCTAATGGAGCGAAAGACAAGCAGATGGTCACAGGGTTACCTGCCCGCCGAGATGCCTGTGATGACTAAATTCGGCAGGCTACGCTCGTAGAGTTCCGAGGGTCGAATCTTTCGGACGCGGGTTCTTTAACAACTGAATAGAGCCCCCCTATTTGGCGACAAATAGGGAAACATCCGGCTTAATCAGGGAAAGCTCACCGGCGCAAGCCGCTGCCAACCCTGAGGGGTGAACCCGAAAGGGAAAAGCCCTGCATCGACTTATAGACTCCTAAATTAGAACCTGTAACATGGAGTACTAGGGTATGGAGAAAAAGGTCTCAATAAGCGCCTGTTTCCGCTCAACCATTTCATCAGTATAGCGACCATTTCTTGGTGTGCATGCAATGTAATCGTTGAGCAAAAGATCAATTCGACGAATCTTTCTTTCAATCACAAGGTAAGGTCGAATCAATTCAAGAAAAACAAGAGCGCGGCGATCTGTCAATCGCCAATCATAAGAGACCGAATGGTGTGCCTTATACGGCTGTTTGAACAACGCTTCCACCAAAACGGGTTTGAAACCATGCAACAACTTCGTAATCCGTGGATGCGATGGATACTTGAGGAGAGGGCGTTCGGTTCTCGCGATGACGAACCAATGTAACTGAACCTTCTCCGTCAAATAAACCAGCAGCATAGGCAAGTTCTTTTTCATCAACCATAATTTAATCTCCTTACAATACGCCGGAGGAGTGATCTCGATCACTTCAAGAGATAGTCAGCGCCGCGGCGAAAGCCCGGAACAAAAGCGTCAATTCCCGCCATCTCCACAAGACTTAGACCAGCAATTATACTGCTGGTCTAAGTTCGTTAACGGAGAAACATGAAAAACTTTTTCTTATTCATCGGATGTCTCGTCTTCGTCACCGCCTGCCAAAACGCCGACTCCACGCCTCAAACCGAATCCGCACCAGGAACAGCGACTCAGACTCCGCCCCCGCCTGCCACAGCGACACCGACTCTGATTCCCACCTCAACCGCCACTGCCACACCCATCCCCAAATACTTCACCGAAGAATTCAACACAGACCTCGGCGCATGGGCATCCTTTCAAACCGGCGGAGAACAGATTCCTTCCATCAAACTCGAAAACGACCTCCTGCGAATCGACATCGCATCGCCGCACACGTGGTATTACGCCATTCACGGCGCGCATGAATATTCCGAAGTGTTCATCAACGCGAAGTTTACAGGCACGCCTTCCGGGTCCATGGGACTGATGTGCAACTACACGGAATCGAATGGCTGGTACGAATTCAACATCGCCAGCGACGGAACCTATAGCGTGTTATTCGGTCAATGGCTGGCGCAGGGAATTGCCCAATACTCTCCAATAACCACCGATACAGTCGAATACCTCCACCCTGAAAGTTTGGATTACGAAATCGGCCTAGCCTGCATCAACGACACCCTGCTCCTGCATGTGGACGGGAAACTCTTCCGAAAACTCGACGTCGCCCGTTTCGGTCTCGCCGGGGGAAAGATCGGCATCACTGCTTCCTCCTTCGAGGAAGCATCCATGATTGCTGTCTTTCATTGGGTTAAAGTCGGCGAGCCGGAGTAAAGAGTTTTTCCCATATCACACAACCAACTCATTCAAAATTGCCAGCGTCTCGGCCTTCCCTCCATATCCATTTTCACCGCCCGGCCCCACGCAGGATGGGCATCCGTTTTCGCATCCGCATTGATTCACCAATTCCACTGCGCGGCGAATCAACTCATCATGGATTTCAAAAAGTTTCTGGCTGAACCCAATCCCCGCAGGGACAAGGTCGTATAGCACTACAGCCGGCTTCCCATCCACAGCCGCCCATGCGGGGTCGATATAGAC
>JACPVD010000291.1 GCA_016191895.1 Chloroflexota bacterium
ATCGGGCAGGGACTTCACCACACCCGATTGATAATTGCTGGTTACGCACACTTCAAATGTTGTGCCGCGTTCCTTCGCAAGCGCCACGATCTCTTCATCTTCCATCACGCGCACGCCATGGCCGATCCGTTCGGCACCGAGATTCACCAGCGCGTCGCGCACGTTTTCGGCGGGTCCCCACTCCCCCGCATGGATGGTGATATGCAGCCCCGCCTGTTTTGCTTCCTTGAAAATATCATAAAAAGCGACGGACTTGAATTCCGCCTCATTGCCGGCCAGGTCCATGCCGACCAGCCCATCCTTCGTGTGTTCCGCCGCGAGCCATGCCACCTGCTCCGCGAGTTCCGGGCTTTCATGGCGGTTCACAGAAGCGATCAACCTGACCTTGATCTTGTTTTTCTCCGCGGCTTCCTTCGCCGCCCCCACCACCCAATCCATTACATCGTGCAACGGGAATCCCTCGGCGCGGCTGAGGGCAACAGGCGTAAAGCGCAACTCCATATAACGGACGTTATCGTTTGCCGCATCCTCCACCGCTTCGCGAGTGACGCGATAGATCACATCCGGGGATTTATAGAAAAGCCGCAGGGTCTTGAACTTCTCGAGGAAGTTGGTGAACGTCATCGGGTCTTTGTCCTGCACCTGCACCAACCCGCTCAGGTTGAACATACTGGCAGGAACCGTCACCCCATGCTGGCGCGCAATATCCAGCATGGTCGTCAGGCGCAAGGATCCCTCCAAATGGCGGTGCAATTCCACCTTTGGAATGGACACGTATTGATTTAACGGTTCCGTTTTATCGCGTAACAAACTGCCTCTAAAACTTTGTGGAATTAGGTGACAGTCACTTGCGAAGTGACTGTCACCTTGTAATCAATGACGTTTTCTTTTCTTCTTGCTCGCAACGGATTGCATTTGTATTTCACTCGGTACAACTTCGCTTTCAGAGGTTTCGATCGGCGTGATCTCGATTCGCCGCGGCCTTGCCGCAAACGCCCGTCCGATCACCAGTCCGCGCACATCCTCAAGCAATTGCTGAAACATCTCCGATGCCTTTTGCTTATATTGTACCAGCGGGTCGCGTTGGGCGTAAGCCTCAAGGCCGATCGAAACGCGCAGCGCCTCCACCTTTGTGAGATATTCCACCCACAATTCGCTGAACGCTCCCAATAACAATTGACGATGCACTTCGTTGAGAACATACCTGCCAATGGATTCGACGAGAAGCGCGCGATCCGACTCGCCGAGGCTGGATACAGCGTCATTGAGTCGATTCTCCCCGAATCCTTCGACCTTGCTCAGGGAGCGCGCCGCGGGCCCAAAATCTGCAAGGCGTTGGGCATTCTGACTCAAACGGGCGAACTCGCTTTGCCCCCATGTATCGCGCAGGCTTTCCTCCGCCGATTCAAGGTGTGTCATCACGTCTTCGGTCACATCCGGCGCGGAGTTATCCCCGAGCAATTGCGCGGCGAGAAAAATATACGAGAAGCGCAGGAACAACTGCTTTACCTGTTTGTGCGTCCGCTGATCGAACGCGGAACGAGTCCCTTGCGACAGGGTCAGCAAAAGGCGCAGTCGGCCGGCGTCGGTGTCGGCGCTCTCGCGTTGCAACAACACATCCAAATCCCGCGCAATCTGTCCGTTCAATCGTTCGCGCTTGCGTTCCAGCCCGTCGCGCGTCGTTTGCAGGATCACATCTTCGAGTTCGTCCCAATCCGCAGGGAGCGGATTCGGCCATGGCAATTGTTCCCCCACACGATTTTGGATCGCGCCAGTTAAACGCGCCGCGTTCAACGCCGTGAGTTGATTCGCAACCAAATCCTGAATATCTTCTTTAACAGATTCCGGGGCTTCACCAAGGGAGCGCGTCATGTCGTTGTTCAGTTTCAGCGGCAGGCGCACCAACGACCCCAATTCCTCCGCGATCTTCTGTGGGCGCGGCGCGTCTTCACGGTCACGCAGGCTTTGGAAAAACGCGTCGATGGCGTCATCGCGTTCGGACGTTTGCGCATCGAACGCTTCGCGCGTCCTTGCAATCAAGGCTTCGACCGCCCGAAGGTTGTGTTCGCTTTCGGCTTGAATCGCACGGGAAATCACATCCAGTATCGAAGCCCGCACATCGTCGTTCTTGATTTCGCCGAGGATCAACTTGAACGCATACGAAGGGAACAACCCAGCCTGCGCTTCAAACGCGGGCTGAACCTGTTCGAGCCAGGCCAGTAGTTTCCACGGGCCTTCTTCATCGGCAAGGCCAATATCCACACGCTTGGTCACTTCGGCTTCGAGCATTTCAGCGATATCTTCGCCCAGGTCTTCCTTCACAAAAATGCGATCCCGCTGGTTGTAGATTTGCGAGCGTTGTTTGTTCAATACATCGTCATATTCGAGCAAATGCTTGCGCACGTCGAAGTTCGCGCCTTCCACGCGGGTCTGCGAGCCTTCGATGATGTTGCTCACAAGGCGCACTTCCAACGGCATGGCTTCATCCACTTTGAGGCGTTCCATCATTCCGCTCATCTGTGTGCCGCCGAACAAACGCATGAGGTCATCCTGCAATGACAGGTAAAAACGCGAAGAGCCGGGATCGCCCTGGCGGGCGGCGCGTCCGCGCAACTGGTTGTCGATGCGCCGCGCTTCATGCCGCTCCGAGCCGATGACGTGCAGGCCGCCCAGTTCCTTCACGCGTTCCATGTCTTCGAAATATTGCAGGAAGAGTTTCACTTCCGCTTCGTAGATGCCGAATAACGAAGGATCGACTTTCTGCAAAGCCTGGCGGCGTTCTTCGGGGGTCATATCGAACGGATCGGCGTGACCGGCTTTTCGCAGCACGCGGTTTACCGCCGCAATCGCTTCCTCCGCCAATTCGCCGCCGAGTTTGATATCCACGCCGCGGCCGGCCATGTTCGTGGCGATCGTCACCGCGCCGAACGCGCCGGCGCCGGCGATGATTTGCGATTCTTCCGTGTGCTTGCGCGCATTCAATACTTGATGAGGAACGCCGCCTTGTAAGACCGACTTCAGTCGGTCTTTTGCCGTATCCGGCAATCGCAAAATACCCAGCAGGGTATTCAAATTATTTTCATCGTCGAGGCTGATGCTGGTCGCGCCGTATTGCGAGATGAACTTGCGCAAGGCGTCGGGGAGAATCTTTTCGATCGGCTCATTGAACGGCACGAGGTCGGGGATGAGGCGTCCGTCTTCTTCGATGTTTTTCGCCTGCAGGTAAAGTTCACGGACGAGACTCACTTGCAGTAAACGGCGAACAGGCTCGGCTTTGAGTCGGCCCGAGAGTCGATCCGACGATTCGACAGACGTAGTACCCACCAGCATCGGGCGCCCAAGCGCGTGATAGCGGACGATCTCGGTGACGATGGCGCGCAGTTTCGCCTCCGCCGTGCGATAGATCACATCGGGATAATCTTTTCTGCGATATAAAGCTTTTCCATCGGTTTCGCCGCCCTTTGCAATATAGTACGAGTATGGATAGCCTTCCTCATCCTTCGCCTTTTGTTCGACAAGCGTCGCGTCATCACGCAGCGATTGATACTCAAGGTTGGTCGGCACGGGCGCGACTTCGATCTTGTAGATCTTGCTGAACTCTTCGGCTTCAGTGAGCGCGGTGCCGGTCATCCCCGCCAGTTTTTGATACATGCGGAAATAATTTTGCAGGGTAATCGTTGCATAGGTGACATTCTCCGGCTCAACCTTCACGCCCTCCTTGGCCTCCACGGCCTGATGCAAGCCGTCGCTCCATCGCCGGCCCGGCATTTGCCGCCCGGTGAATTCATCTACAATGACAACCTTGCCGTCCTGCACAAGATAATCCTTGTTGCGTTGAAAAAGATATTGCGCGCGCACTGCCTGTTGAAGATAG
>JACPVD010000292.1 GCA_016191895.1 Chloroflexota bacterium
AAATTGAGCGCCCGCTTGATTGGCAAGGCACAACCCGTCAAAGTGGATTACAAACATCCCGTCATCCAAACCGCGGCGATTGCCTACGAAAAAGGATTCGGTCACAAGCCAGTGTATCTGCGCGGCGGCGGGTCGCTGCCCATCGTCCACGACCTTGTAACGCAAATTTCCAATTTGCCCCACGAAATCCCCATCGTCATGATCGGCTTCGGTCTCCCCGACGACCGCACCCACTCGCCGAACGAAAAATTCTTCATCCCGAATTTCCATCGCGGCATCGAGACGGTGATACATTATTTGGATTTGTTTTCCAACATCTAAACTTGGTGGTTGAGTAGACGGCGACGCTCTTTCGCCGTCGTATCGAAACCACCAATGACAAGCAAACAAGAAATTAAAAGCAAACTTGAAATCCAAAGACGTGGTCTCGATACGTGGCGCCAACGAACGACGCCACTACTCGACCACCAGATAATAATGGAGATATAAAATGCACATCCCCCAAACAGGACTATCCAAACAGGAAATCCTCACGACCCTCAGCGCCTTCAAAACCCGCGACATGGACTGGAAAGGCGGGAAAGTTTTCTGCTACGTCTACAACCCAGGCGAGGATCCCGCCGAAGTCATGAAAGAGGCGTATCTCTCCTTCCTGACCGAGAACGGACTCGACCCGACCGTCTTCCCTACGATGTTGCAACTCGAAACCGACGTAGTGCGCATGGTCATCAATTTATTGCACGGCGACTCGAACGCCGTCGGGCATCTCACGTCGGGCGGGACGGAGTCCATCATGCTGGCGGTCAAGGCTGCGCGCGACAAAGCCCGCGCCGAGAGACCGTACATCAAAGAACCTGAGATGGTTCTGCCGAAGACCGCGCACGCCGCCTTCCACAAAGCCGCGCATTATCTCAGCGTCAAGCCCGTCATCGTGGACATTGACCCGCAGACCTTCCAAGTCCACGCGGAGGATATGGAGAAGGCGATCACGGAGAATACGATCCTGCTGGTCGCGTCCGCGCCGAGTTACTCGCAGGGCGTGATTGATCCCATCGCGGAGATCGGCAAGGTCGCGCAGAAACATAATTTGCTCTTCCACGTGGACGGCTGCGTGGGCGGCGTGCATCTTTCGTTCATGCGCAAACTCGGCTATGAGATTCCCGATTTCGATTTCAGCATCCCTGGCGTGACTTCGATCTCGACCGACATGCACAAATACGGGTATGCGGCAAAGGGCTGTTCGGTGGTCATGTACCGCAGCAGGGACATCCGCAAATATCAGATCTTCGCCTGCACCGACACAACCGCGTACACGCTGATCAATCCCACCGTGTTGAGCAGCAAGGGCGGAGGTCCGTATGCGAGCGCATGGGCGGTTCTCAACTTTCTCGGTGAGGAAGGTTACATGCGCATCATCCAGACCGTGCAGGACGCCGTGAAAAAATTGACGGACGGCATCAACGCCATCCCCGAATTGCGCGTGCTGGGCAAGCCCGCCATGTGCATGTTCTCCTTCGCGTCGGATTCGATCAACGTCTATCAACTGGCGGATGAAATGGCAAAGCGCGGCTGGTACCTGCAGGGACAATTCTCCACGCCTCTGACTCCCCGCAACCTGCACATCTCGGTCAACTTTGGTAACGCCCACAGCGTGGACGCCCTGCTCAAAGACCTGCGCGAGTGCGTCGAGATCGTCAAAGCCAAAGAGCCGATCGACGCGGACGGAATCCGTCAGATGGTTGGCATGGCGCTTCAAAGTCCCGACCCCGAAGCGGCGTTCAATCAACTCGCCGCATCCGCAGGGCTAAGCGGCACGGAGTTACCGTCCGAGATGGCGTTCATCAACGAAGTGATGGACGCGTTGCCCGACGCGGTGTGCAATAGTTTTTTGATCAATTACTTCAATGATTTGTATGTGTGAGGAATGAGAATTAATTAACTATCCTTGTTGGGGATGCAGTTCGCGAAGCATGCATCCCGTCCGCAGTTGCACTGCGGACGGAACAAAAACAGAAATTTATTAAATTCCCATTACTAAAGATCGATCATCTGGTTGAGCGCATTTTCTGGCGGAGGAAGGCTGATGCAAAGATACGGTCGAAGAATCCTTTGTAACCGTCTTTGTCATAGAGGATCATATAATCGGCAGGGCCGTATTCATTGGGCGCAAGCATAATGGCAGGGTTCGGGTTGATCTCCAAAATAAACAACTCCCCTTTTTCGTTCATGCGGATGTCGCAGCGGCCATAACCTGAAATCCCCATCGCAAGGAACATACGGCGGCCGGTGTCTTGAAGTTTTGCGATCAATTCGGGATCGGTCACTTCCTTGAAGTCAAACGGCACATCGTAATTCCATTTAATGTCGGTATGCCAGAACTCCTCGTTGGGAGGAAAGACAAGTTCAGCCGGCGGATAAACGAACGGTTGGCTCAAATCATCGGCGTTATCCACCATGAGGGCGTTGAATTCCCGGCCAACGATGAACTCCTCCATTCGCGCGGCGCCAAACTCAGCGCAGACGCGCGCCACTTGAGTCTGCACCTGTTCCAACGAATCGGCGCGCGATTCTTTGAACATTCCCATACTGCCGTAACTCTTCGGATGCTTGACCATGATTGGATAGCGCAAATTCTTTACCAGGCTTTCCGCCTCTTCCACGCTTTTCACCTGGTACCCTTTGGCAAAGCCGATCCCGTTTGCATCGGCAACAGCCTGCATCTCCTCACGGGTCGGGTCGAAGCAATTCGAGTCGGCGCCGGTGAACGGCAAACCGAGCGACTCCAACGCCTGCACCACTTCGATGGCCTGGTATCCGAGTAAATCATCCTCTTCATCCTCGAATTCATAGCCTTCGCACACATTCACAAAAAGATCGAATTCTTTTCCTTCGGCCAACGCACGTATTTTGTCCAGGACAGGGGCGGTGAGCATGACCATCTTCCAGTCATACTCCTTCATATAGGGGTAAGGATCGAAATAGGATATTTCTTCATCGGAAAGGATACACACGCGCATGGGTTCACCTCGTTTATGGAATGGGTTGTTGCGATTACCTTGTTTCCGTCACCTTGCGGATACTACGCGGCTGTTCGGTGTTGTACCCCTTCGCCCGCGTCAGGTGATAAGCGAACAATTGGGCAGGCAGGATGCTCACCAAAGGCGACAACCACTCGGGCACATCGGCGGGAATCGCCAGCGGGACCTGCGCCTCCGTCAATGCGCGTTTATCGTTGGATATCACCACCAGTTCTGCGGAGATGTCCTTGCGCAGGCGTTTGATCATTTGCAACATCGAATCAAAGACCCTTCCTTTGGCGGCCACCGCAAACACGGGGTATCCACTTTCGACCATGGCAATCGGCCCATGGGCAAAGTCCGCCGACGAATACGGCTCGGCGATAATGTACGTTAACTCCTTCAGTTTTAAAGCCCATTCGAAAGCGGTCGCATAATTGAAACCACGTCCCAGCACAACGGTCTGGTCGATGTAGCGATAGCGCTGGGCGGCTTGCGAAATGAAATCGCTTTGTTTCAGCGTGGCGCGCATCCAGCCGGGGGCCTTGCTCAATTCATCCCATTGTTTTTCATTTCCAGTCAAGGCGCAGGAAAGCATCGCGACCGCCATTAATTCGGTTGTATAGGTTTTCGTGGCAGCGACCGCCTTTTCCGCGCCGGCCTGAATATCGATGACATAATCCGCGCTTTGCGCCAGCGGGGATTTCGACTCGTTTGTGATCGCAAGCGTGGCACAACCCTGTCTCCTCCCCTCCTCCAGCACACTGACAATATCCGGCGATTTCCCCGATTGCGAGATTCCAACGACTAGGGCATTCTTCAACACCGGCGGGCGTTTGTAATAGGTAAATAACGATGGCGTCGCCAGCGCAAGCGGAAGTCCATTCTGCGCGCCAAGCAGATAATTGGCGTACCGCCCGGCGTTATCGGATGTTCCTCGGGCGGCAAGGAATACATATTGAATATCGCGCTTGCGAAACTCCGCGGCGATCCTCTCCACATTCCTTCGCTGGGAAGAAAGCAGGTATTTGATCCGGCTGGGTTGTTCCTTGATCTCAGAAATAAGTGACATGCGGGTATTTTACCCGCACATTTCCATGAAATGGTGAAATTGAGGTCAATTCAAATTCCCTTGACAAAAGTTAGTATTGCATATAAAATAATTTAGGCAAGGCTAAATTATTCAGTACACGAACCAATGAAACCATCCACTTCCATTCAGGACTATCTCAAGCGTATCTACGAATTGACCGAAAATGGATCGCCCGCAAGCACGAACGATCTTGCGCGGGAGTTGGGCATCAAACCCGCCTCCGTCACCGGCATGATCCAGAAACTCGCGGCAGAAAAGCCCGCGCTGGTGGAATACCAGAAACATCAGGGCGTGACGTTGACAGCAACGGGCAAAAAAGCCGCGCTCGAAGTGATCCGCCACCACCGCCTGTTGGAAACGTGGCTTGTGCAAACCCTCGGTTACACATGGGACGAAGTTCACGAGGAGGCAGAGCGATTGGAACACGCGATCTCGGAGGATTTGGAGAGGCGCATTGCCGCCGCGCTCGGCAACCCGCTTCGCGACCCGCATGGAGAGTTGATCCCCACCGCCGACCTGAAAATGCCGCTGGAGATTTCCACTCCCCTTTCGGCCTTGCGCCCCGGTCAAAAAGGAACCGTGCAATGCGTGAAGGCGGCGGATACGGAACTCCTGCGGCATCTCGAAAGCCTGGGCCTTGTCCCCGGCGCAAGAATCGAAGTGAAGGAGTACTCGCCATTCGACCACAACCTCACGGTGAAGATCGAGAAGAAGGCCAGCGTGCTCGGGTTGAACATTACAAACAAGGTGTTTGTGGAAGAGACGTAGCGCGGCTTTCAAGTCGCAATTCAAAGGTAACATCGCAAAGCGTGTCGCACTACAGAATCTTCGCAGTGATAATGGATTCTTGCGGGTAATACGATGAAGGAATACAGTTCACATAAAAAAACGTCCCGCAGGTTTGGTTAAAAGACCGATCTGCCTGGAGAAACCTGTGGGACGATAAACAGCATGAGTTAGGAGAAACTATGACACCCCTTTCATGGATAATACTCGTTATCGCATTACTGATCGCAATCTTCCTGCCCCGCGTGGGTGGGCTTGCCGTTTACAAGTCGTATCGCGCTTCGCAGGAGCGCGAACAGGTCGAGGATGCGCTCAAACATCTCTTCGACCGCGAACAGCACGGCAGGCTTGCTTCGCCGGAATCGCTGGCAGGCGCTTTGGACCTGCCGCGCGGACGGGTCACAAAGATCATCGAAGACATGGAAACGCAGGGATTGCTCGAATCGCGCGGGGCGCAACTGCGACTCACTTCGCAGGGCGAACGGCTGGCATTGCACATTGTCCGCGCGCACCGGTTATGGGAACGCTATCTCACCGACGAAGCGCGGATGCCGCTGGAAAAGATTCACAGCGAAGCGCAACGCCGCGAACACTCGCTGACCGAGGCCGAACTCAATGACCTGGATGCGGCTCTCGGCCATCCGACGCGTGATCCACACGGCGACCCCATCCCCACCCGCGAGGGGACTCTGCCCAAGGCGGAGGGAACGCCGCTGACAGCGTGGCAGGCCGAAGGTCCGATTCGGATCGTGCATCTCGAGGATGAACCCGCTTTAGCGTTCGAACAAATCCTTGCGGCAGGACTCCGCCTGGGACAAACCATCCGCATTTTGGATCGGAGCCCGAAACGAATTTTATTGACCGACGGCGAGACGGAATACCGGCTTGCGCCCGCAGTGGCGGCGAATGTAAGCGTGGCGGCTTTGCCCGCAAGCGAAATCGAAAAAGCAAATGCGATTTCTCTTGCGGAATTAAAGGATAACCAGCGGGGCGAGATTGTGATTTTGGATGAGGCCGTGCAGGGATTTACCCGCAGGCGATTCCTCGACCTCGGCCTGACTCCCGGAACGATCATCCACCCTGAGTTACAAAACTTTTTCGGCGACCCCAGAGCCTACCGTGTACGTGGAACGTTGATTGCATTGAGAAAAGACCAGGCGGCACAGGTTTGGGTGAAACCGGTGCAGGTAGACACGTAAGCAGGTAAATACGGTCTTTTACCTGTTTACGTGCTACCTGTTTACTTTTTACACATTTACGCACTTCAAAGAGAGATACCATGTCAAACACAAAAACAATCCTCCCCACCGAGCATTGCGAAACCTGCCCGGCGTTTACGCAATTGGAGCAAATGGGAATCAAAGTCGGCGATTTCGACCGGGTCGTTGCGCTGGCTGGGAATCCCAACACGGGAAAGTCGACGTTGTTCAACGCATTGACCGGCTTGAAACAGCACACCGGCAATTGGCCCGGCAAAACGGTCACCCGCGCCGAAGGCGGGTTTGAATTCAACAAGATTCGCTACAAACTGGTCGACCTGCCCGGGACGTATTCGCTTTTATCGGCTTCACAGGATGAAGAAGTGGCGCGCGATTTCATCTTGTTCGGACAGCCGAGTTGCACCGTCGTTGTGACGGATGCCACCGCGCTGGAAAGAAATTTAAACCTCGTCATGCAGGTCATGGAGATCACCGAGCACGTGGTGGTGGCCGTGAATTTGATGGACGAAGCAAAACGAAAAGGCATCGAAGTGGACGCGCGTTCATTGAGCCGTGATTTGGGCGTTCCCGCAATTCCCGTCACTGCGCGAACCGGGGACGGCATCCACACTTTGCTGGGCGCGGTCGCGGATGTGATCGAAGGAAAGGTGGAAACAAAGCCCCTGCGCGTGAATGGCACGCCGGAGTTTCAAAAAGCTGTCAGCGAACTTGTGCCGATGATCAAACAACTTGCACCGGGCATCCCAAACGCACGCTGGCTTGCGATCCGTTTATTGGACGGAGATGCCCGTGTGCAGAAAGCCATCACCAGCGGAGAGTTGACCGAAATTGTATCCCGGCAATACCAGCAGGATGTTCAATTCAGTAAGAAGATGAGCGTGGAGGGAAGGCAGTGAAGAAGGAATTAGAGATTAGAAAGAAGGTAAATTATGGAAGCGAATGATATTTTAGCAAAAGCAGAAAGCCTCAGAAACAATCTCTCGACCGGGTTTCGGGATGAGATCGTCAAATCGCTTTATACAGAAGCGGAACAGATCGCAAGACGGGCAGTGAAAGTCGGAGTAAATAAAAAATATGACTTCGATCAAAAAGTGGATCGTCTTGTTACGTCGCCTTATGCGGGATTGCCGATCATGCTCATTCTGTTGGGCATCATCATCTGGCTCACGGTTTCGGGCGCGAACGTTCTGTCTGATACGATCGCCAATTTGCTTTTCGGCATTGGCGACATTGGGCGAAATTTCTTCAATTCGCTGGGCTTCATCCCCTGGTGGATCACCGGCTTCATCTGGGATGGCGTGTATCTCGGTCTGGCATGGGTCATCAGCGTGATGCTCCCGCCGATGATGATCTTCTTCCCTGCCTTCACATTTTTGGAAGACCTCGGCTACCTGCCGCGCGTGGCCTTCAATCTCGACTGGCTGTTCAAGAAAACCGGTGCGCATGGCAAGCAATCACTGACCATGGCGATGGGATTCGGATGCAACGCCGCGGGTGTGGTGGCGACTCGCGTGATCGACTCGCCGCGCGAACGCTTGATCGCGATCCTGACGAACAACTTCGTTCCCTGCAACGGGCGCTTCCCGACTTTAATTATGCTTGCCACTGTTTTTGTGGCCGCATCCTTCCCCCCAGCCTTGACCTCCTTCGTCGCCGCCGGAACAGTTGTCGGCGTGGTCCTGATCGGGGTGGCGTTCACTTTTCTCGCTTCGTGGATATTATCCAGGACGGTTTTGAAAGGCGAAGCATCCGCATTCACATTGGAACTGCCGCCCTATCGCCGCCCGAACATTTCGCGCATCCTCTACACATCCATCATCGACCGAACCATCTTTGTATTATGGCGCGCCATGCAGACCGCCGCCCCGGCCGGTGCAATTATCTGGATACTGGCGAACATTCCCATCGGCGATTCGAATCTCGCCCGCGCCATCGCAGACTGGCTCAATCCCTTCGGCTTAATGCTTGGACTCGACGGCGTGATCCTGCTCGCCTACATCATCGCCATTCCCGCCAACGAGATTGTTGTGCCGACCATGATGATGGTCTATCTCGGCGCGGGCATGATGATCGATGGGCCATCGACTAACGCGGCGATCTTCGACCTGCTCGTCAACGGCAACGGCTGGACCATGCTCACCGCCGTGAACCTGATGCTGTTCGCGCTGCTGCACAACCCCTGCGCGACGACGATCATCACCATTTACAAAGAGACCAAATCCTGGAAGTGGGCCACCCTCAGCGTGGTGATGACGTTAGGCGCCGCCTTCCTTGTCACATTTACAACCGCCAGCATCGCAAGATTGTTCGGCTGGGCATGATTCTTCAAAGGTGACTGTCATTCGCAAAATGGCAGTCACCTGCCCCGCTTGACAATTCTTTTCTTTGGCGATAATATATGAACAGTTGCTCATATATTCATACATTATGAAACTGACCGAACTCAAAGCCATCAAACTTTCCGAACTCTTCAGCGCCCTGAGCGACGCCAGCCGCGTGCGTATCATCTCCCTGTTGATCGAAGGTGAAATGAGCGTCAGCGCATTGGCGGATGGACTCAAGATGAGCGAATCCGCCGTCTCACACCAATTGCGTGGACTCAGGCAAATGCACCTTGTCCGCGCAAGGAAATCGGGCAGGCAGGTTTTTTACTCGCTGGACGACGACCATGTGGCGCGGTTGTTCACACTGGGACTCGACCACGTTCAACACGGATAAAAACAAGTCGCCGTATCAGGAGCACAATGACAACTTTATCCCAAACGTCAACAATCAAATACTGGCAATACGCCCTGTGGCTGGCGTTAATTACAATTTTTTATAACTTCGTCGAGGGACTTATTTCCATTTCCTTCGGAGTCGAAGATGAAACGCTCACGCTTTTTGGCTTCGGCATCGACTCGTTCATCGAGGTTTTGTCGGGAATTGGAATTCTGGCCATGGTCCTGCGCATTCGTCAAAACCCCGACACGCTGCGCACTCAATTTGAAACGGCCGCGTTGCGTATCACAGGCGCGTCATTTTATTTGCTTGCCGCAGGGCTTGGCATCACATCCATCTACAATCTCTTTACCTCCCATACGCCTGAAACGACTCTGCCCGGCTTCATCATCTCGCTGGTGTCCATTGCGGCGATGTGGGCATTGGTGATGGGAAAGCGCAAGATCGGAAATGCGCTGAATTCCTCCCCCATTCTCGCGGACGCGAACTGCACCATGGTGTGCATTTATATGTCGGTCGTGTTATTGGCATCGAGCCTCATCCATCAAGTCACCGGCTTCGGGTTTGTGGACAGTCTCGGCGCGCTTGGCTTGATCTATTTTTCCATCCGCGAAGGAAAAGAATCGTTTGAAAAAGCCGCGGGCATGGAAACGTGCTGCGACGATGACAACTGCGAAACAAAATGACCGCCCATTCCCATACTCATCTCGGCGACATCGCCAGCCAGACCACAAAACGCCTCTCCCTCTCCCTCGGCCTGGCGGCCGCCTTCGTTATCTTTGAAGCCGCCGCCGGGATTTTCGGCAACAGCCTCGCCCTGCTGACCGATGCCGCGCACAACTTCACCGACGTGATCGCGCTTGGTTTAAGCTGGTATGCCATAAAAATCGCGACACAACCCGCACGCGCGGGAAAAACATTTGGCTATCATCGCGCGGGGATTTTGGTGGCGTTGATCAATTCAACAACGCTGGTTCTGATTGCGCTCGGAATTTTTTACGAAGCCTGGCATCGCTTTGTTTCCCCCTCCGAGGTGAACGCGCCGATCCTGATCGGGGTGGGAACCGTCGCCTTTCTCGTCAATGGATGGACGGCGTGGCTTGTCCATAAAGGCAGCGACCACGATCTCAACCTGCGGAGCGCCTTCCTGCATTTGATGGGCGACGTGCTTTCGACGCTGGGCGCGGTGATTGCGGGCATCGTCATCGCCTTCACAAAATGGGACTGGCTCGATCCGCTCGTCAGTATTCTCATCGGCGGATTCATTTTATGGAACGCATGGGGAATCCTGCGCCAGTCGATTCACATTCTTTTGGAAAGCGCCCCGGAAAACATCGATATCCCTGAAATGGTGACCAGCCTGCGCAGTGTGGACGGCGTGCGCGACATCCACGACCTGCACGTGTGGAGCATCAGCGAAGACCTGCGAATGTTCTCGGCCCATGTGGTGACCGATGACATCTCCATCGGCGAAGGCGTGAACATTCAACAGAATATCAACGAACTGCTTGCGCATGGCTACAACATCCGGCACGCAACCCTGCAATTGGAATGTGAAGGGTGCAATGGGAGTTGTCTATTTTGCAATACCGGCGAGCATGCGTGCGAACATGCGGAAATATAAAAAGAGACAGTCACCTCGCGTAACGGGTGACTGTCTCTTTTTATGTGAAGGTTACGGGTTGGTTGGCCGATTCTGCCTGCCCCAGCCGCCACCCATCATCGTCCCTGGGCCGTACCCGCTTTGAGGTCCGTATTGACCGTCTTGCAGTCCCGTCCCATCGCAATTGCCCATCCCGCCGTGACCAAAGCCGCGAGTCTTCATCCAATCGGCCTGTTCCTGCGTGATGACGTTTGCCTTCACCGCCGCATCCAGCGCGTTGGCGCGGACTTCCGCCATGACCGTCGGCCATTCTTCAGCAGTCACGCCGGCGGAGAGGGCGATATCGTACATGGTCTCGCCGTCCGCAAGGCGGGTGTTGATGTCGTTCACGTTCAGGTCGAGTTTCTTTGCAAACCCGGTCACCATGAAGGTGTGCATGGCGCCGTCTGCGCCATTGTTCATCATGCGTCCATGCCCGGCAAACGGAGGCGTCCCGCCCTGGGCGAGAACAACTCCAACGCCAAGGACCCCGAGAGCCAACACCACTAACGCAATTACAAAAATCGTCTTTTTCATTTTTTTCTCCTTTGATTATTGTTCAGGTTTGCTCCTGAATACGCCCAAAGGATACAATCCGAGTGTAAAGGTTCTGTGAAGAAAACCGAAAGGTTGGGGAAAGAAAGATGTCCTCACCTGCTCTGGCGGAGGGTGCAAGGGAACGCAGGGCAAATGCCGACTGCGCTCACATTATCCCGACGCTCTTTGGGGAGGATGAAGGCTTTCACGCTGAGCGCAGTCGAAGCGCGGGCTCGTAAGGCGAATTGTTATATACTGTAAGCAGGAGACCCAACACCATGGACGAGTTGAAATATGAAAAGATAGGCGAAGCCAATACCCGCGCGGAAGCGGAGATCATCCGGAGTTTTTTGGAAGCCGAGGGCATCGACGCCGAACTCGTAGAAGAATCCGTCTCCGCCTACCCGGTTGCGGTTGCGCGGGTCGAGATATTCGTTCCAAAGGAGAAGGCAAAACGGGCACATAAATTACTAAAACCTTTCGATGACATCCAGCCAGGGGAAGATGACGAATAGATTTAATATTTTGAGAAATAAAGTAGCAACGAATAGATGATCGCCGTCAACGCCCCGATGGACGAAAGCGCGATTCCCACTGTTGCGCTTCGCTTTCTTTCTGATCGCCTCCCCAAAACACCGCATACAATTCCGAGAATTCCGAGAACTGTGCCCCACAGCGGAACCAGTCCGCCGCACAGACTTAACACCCCCAACGCGGCGGACGCCAGCGCGTAGAATTTATTCATGCGCTCTTCGGGGTCGAGCGAGGCGGGATCGGGTTCCATCATTTACTCCTCATCCGTCATCAATTTGATCCGCTCCCAGGGTTTCAAACTCTCATCTTCAGCAAGCAGGTTCTTCAACTCATACAACTCGTCACGCAGGGCCGCGGCGCGTTCGAACTCGAGATTCTTCGCGGCTTCCTTCATGTGCTTCTCCACCTCGGCAATGATCTTGCGCAACTCGCCGCGAGGCATGTCACCTTTGCCCTTCGCCTTATATTCGCCGCGCATTTCACCGATCGCTTTTTCAGACATTCCCTCCGTGAGGTCGTGAATCTCCTTGTGGATGCTGATCGGCGTAATTCCATTTTCTTCGTTATATTTGATCTGCTTGGCGCGGCGGCGGTTCGTCTCGTCGATGGCGCGTTTCATCGAATCGGTCATGCGGTCGGCGTACATGATCACGCGCCCGTTGACGTTTCTCGCGGCGCGGCCAATCGTTTGAATCAGCGCGGTGTCCGACCGCAGAAAACCTTCCTTGTCCGCATCGAGAATCGCCACCAACGACACTTCGGGCAGGTCGAGCCCTTCGCGCAATAAATTGATTCCCACCAGCACATCGAACGCGCCGAGACGAAGATCGCGCAGGATACCCACGCGCTCGAGCGTCTCCACCTCCGAATGTAAATACTGGACTTTAATCCCCAGCTCTTTCAGATACGTGGTTAAGTCTTCTGACATGCGCTTCGTCAGAGTCGTGACCAAAATACGCTCGCCTCTTTCCACCCGCTGCCTGATCTCTCCGACGAAATCATCGACCTGGCCTTTAGTTGGCCGGACATCCACCTCGGGGTCCACCAACCCCGTCGGACGAATGATCTGCTCGACGACCTGTTCCGCATGTTCCATTTCATACGCCGCGGGCGTGGCTGACGTGTAGATTGTTGCCCCCATTACCTCTTCGAATTCATCAAACTTAAGCGGACGGTTGTCCATGGCCGACGGCAAGCGGAAGCCAAACTCCACCAGCGTTTCCTTGCGCGCGCGGTCGCCGTTATACATCCCGCGGATCTGCGGCACGGTCATGTGACTCTCGTCGATAATCAGCAGGTAATCGCTCGGCAGGAAGTCGATCATCGTCCATGGATGCGAACCGGGCGGGCGTTTATCCAGTTGACGCGAGTAGTTTTCGATGCCTGAACAGTACCCAACTTCCTTCAACATCTCAAGGTCATAGCGTGTGCGTTGTTCAATACGTTGGGCTTCAAGAAACTTGCCGTTATCCTTATAGAATTTCAGCCGCTCTTCAAGTTCCAACTCAATATTGGCAATCGACTCTTTCAAGCGTTCGGCATCCGTCAGGAATTGCTTCGCCGGGTAAATCGAAATCTCTTTCGGCTCTTCGAATATCTCCCCGCTGACCGGGCTGAACTGCATAATTCGTTCCACCTCATCGCCGAAGAACGTGATGCGATATCCGCGCTTGTCTTCATACGCAGGGATGATCTCCAACGTATCGCCGCGCACGCGGAAGGTACCGGAGCGCAGTTCCATATCATTGCGCTGATACTGACTCTCGATCAACTGTCTCAGCAAGGCATTGCGCCGATAAATATCCCCCACCTTCAGCGTCACTGTCCCTTTGCCGAATTCCTCGGGTGAGCCCAGGCCATAAATACACGAGACCGAAGCCACGATGATCACATCCCGCCGCGAGATGAGCGCCGTTGTCGCCGCGAGCCGCATCCGCTCGATCTCCTCGTTGATCTGGGTCTCCTTCTCGATGAACAAGTCATGCCGCGGCACATACGCTTCGGGCTGATAGTAGTCATAATACGAAACAAAATAAGAGACCGCATTCTCAGGGAAGAACTCCTTGAACTCGGCATACAACTGCGCCGCCAGAGTCTTATTATGAGCCATGATCAATGCAGGTTTCTGCAACTCCTGAATCACAGACGCAATGGTAAAAGTATTATGAACAAAGAACCCGCCCTTGCCCGCCAAGAATGTTTCCGCACCGGGAACGGTCAGGTCGTAGACAAATGGTTTTTCATAAATCACCTTATCCATTTTTTTGATGGGCGTCCATCGCACATGGCAGAACTTATGCAAATCTCTCCATGCGTTCCGCCAGTCCAGCGGCATCGTTTCCCATCCGTCATGAAGAGCCTGCAAGATATTCTTAAGCGTATTGCGTTGGGCCTTTCGTTTTCCAGTTTCGATGAACTGAATTGCGCTGCGAGAGATTCCCGCTTTTTGTCCAAGTTGCGATGCTGTCCAGCCTTTTGCCATACGTAATTCACGAAGGATGGCGCCGTTGATCGGAACTACATCTACATTTGAATTTGCCGCCCGTCCCAATTGCATTTCCAATCGCCTGCGCTTTTCAGGCATTGAAAAATTGATATGTTCATAAAATCGGCTCAAATCCGCCTGGCCGGATATGGTCACATAGTAATACCAATTTCCCTGATGGTCAGAATTGGTAGCGCGTTTCCAACGGCGGGAAATCCGCGCCCAAATCCCAAAACGAGACAGGGCATAAGCCAGGTCAGAAGCCAGTTGTTCGCTGGCAGTGGTTGCCGAAATATCGCTCGCGCGCCCCACAGTTCCATCGCC
>JACPVD010000293.1 GCA_016191895.1 Chloroflexota bacterium
CACGGGTGACGACGTCCTTGCAAATGAGAATTATTGTCAGGCGGGGTATGGGGTTTTCGGGGAAGGGGAGCGCGAAGCGATCAAATTATTTGCCAGCAACGAAGGTCTCTTACTCGACCCTGTTTACACCGGCCGCGCCGCCGCCGGGATGATCGACCTCATTCGCAAGGGATTTTTCAAGAAGGATGAGACGGTATTGTTCTGGCATACAGGCGGTCAACCGGCGTTGTTTGCGGATAAGTATGCGGGGAATGTGGTTAGGTAGTAGGTGAATAAAGTGGGCACGTAAGCATGTAAACAAGTAACACGGAAACAAGTAGGAGGCTGTGCTTCACAGCATGTCTACCTGCATTCTTGTTTACCTGTTTACATAGTCACTCCACGCACGTCCTTGTCAACGAAACTCCCGCATCCACATCGCACCCCTCCGGGTTGACCTGCTCGCGCAGATAATCGTTATATAGATCGCTCATCGTCACCAGTTCCCAGTTGTTGTCCCTTAGCCACGGATACACTTTTACGCTGGAGTTGTAATCTTCCGTGCGGATATGCATTTGAACAATATCTCCGCCTCGGCCACGTTGAATCGCCCTTGTGACGATACCCGAGTCGCCGCCGCCGCCGATGGAGAACATCGCCGCCACGAGTCCGCGTTCCTGACAGAGAATATCCAATGTGGAACTGATCACGTCATAAGGCGGGCGCACAAAATGGACGTTGTATTCCGCGCCGAGCGCCTGGGTCAATGCGGCGTACCAACTGTCGTAATCCATCAGTGCGGTGGCGGGGGACATCACGCTGAGGTTGACGTGGTCGAAGGTGTGATAGCCGATCTCGTGGCCTTTTTCCACGAGCCGTTTCCAAATGCCTTTGTCCTGATTTTCGAGATCGAGTAGTTTTACGCCGACGGGGAAGAAGGTCACCTTGAATTCGGGATATTGATCGAGCAGGGATTCGATGTCCTGCATTTTGTCCAGCAGATAACAATCGTCATAGGTGAAAGCCATCTTTTTGAATTTTCGGCTCCCGTTCCAGATCAATGGCGCGGTGAAGGGGAATTCTTCCTGTGGGGGAATGAACTGGCCCGCCGACAGCCCAAGCAGTGCTGCGCCGCCGAGTTTTAAAAAGTCTCTGCGCGAAAACCTAGCCATGCGAAGCATTCATCCAGGCTTTGCGGCCTAATGTCAAAACTGCGATTCCCACCCAGGCAATATTCAGCCCCGCGGACGGGTAGGCGTGGAGATAAATGGTATTGACGATCAATAACGCGCCTGCAATGATGTTCAAGCCTTGATACGTCCACGAGTCGCCCTCCGCTTTTTTGGCGGAGACCAGCCCATAGGCCACAAGATAAAGGATCGTTCCAATCCAACCGAGGATGTTGATGAGTTGATCCATTATTCCAAAATCTCCACTTCCATTCCAACTTTTACAGTTCCCTCGTTCAACGGAATGACGTTCATGCCAAAAAGCGCGCCGAGCGTGTGTTTGCGATATTTGCCGAGAGTCTTCAGCGGCTCCTTTTTTCGTTCGAGCGTTTCCTTGTCGATGGTTGTTACTTCACAGCGCGCGCACGGCTTGACGAGCGCCATCTCCACAGCGCCGATGCGGATGCGCTTCCATGTGTCTTCCGCGAATGGCTCACAGCCTTTAACGACAATGTTCGGGCGGAATCGATTCATCGGAAGCGCAGAGTCAAGCCTCGAGTTTAAGTCCTGAAGCGATTCTTCCGAGATGATCAGGATCGGGTATCCGTCGGCAAATCCAGTGCGGTCATCCGCATTGATGGCGTATTCCGAACTCACCTTTCGGATGAAGCCATCGGCAAAATGGACAAGCCGCACCGAAACGCCCAGCCAGTCTGAAAGCCACTGCGCCGCATCATTCCCTTGATCGATGGCGTGGACGCCCTGTGATTTCCAAATGTTCACCGGCCATGGCGTCCCTGATTTTTGAAGCGCGATTTGGATAGAGTCGAGATTCGGCGCGGAGAGCGTGACCGAACCGTTTTGCAACGCGGGCGTGATCAGCGCAAGTTTTGCGTGTTCGCGCTGGGTGAGGAATTCGCCTTCGGGCGTGACGGCCATCATGCGGCGATCGTCCGCAAGCCCCATGCGTTCGATGCGTGATTCGGCGATGTCGAATCCGCGGCAGGCTTTGATCGGATAATACGTAAGATTGGAGAGTTGAATCATGCGCCGAATTTTACCCGAACATCCACAGCCACTGTGCCCTTGCTCATCACGCGCAATGGGTTGATCTCGATTTCCTCGATATGTTCGTTTTCAATTGCAAGATGAGAAAGTTTGACGAGGACATCGATGACCGACTCCTGATCAACAGGTTTGATACTGCGAAAGCCTTTTAACTTCCTCCCAGCCCATGTCTTGCGGATCATTTCCCCCGCCTCGGCCTGATTCAGCGGTGCTAGGGCAAAGGCCACGTCCTTGAGTCCTTCCACTTCGATTCCGCCGGAGCCGAACATCATCAACGGCCCAAACAGCGGATCACGAACCATGCCGACAATGACCTCCTGCCCTTCGGGAATCTGCCGCTGCAAATACACACCTTCGATCGCTGCGTCGGGCTTTGCGGTTTTGATTCGTTCGATCATTTGCGCGTATGAGTCTTTAAGCGATGACGCATCTTTGATGTTCAACATCACGCCGCCAACATCCGACTTGTGCAAAATATCAGGCGATGCGATCTTCATCACGATGGGGAAACCGATCTCGTTTGCGATTATCAGCGCTTCGTTTTCATTCCGCGCAAGTTTTATGGGTATGGTGGGGATGCCGTAGGATGCGACGATTTGTTCGACGGAGGACGAAGGACGATGGACGAAGGGTGACTCAACTCGGTCCTTTGTCCTCCGTCCTCGGTCAAGAAGAAATTCCGCCCTCTTTGCCAATGCTCCCAACACCGAAGCCCCTCTTTCGGGGAAAGGATAGGTTGGAATGTTTGACCGTTGAAATATTTTTCTGGCTTCTTCCACAAGGGTCGAGCCCATCAAAGCGATCACAACAGGCTTATTCGATGCGCGAATCAACGGAATGAGCGAGTCGGCGACTTCTTCTGTCTTATACATCGGTGGGGGAGGCAGGATGACCATTGCGCCGTCTACGTTTTCATCGGCGAGTAAGAGTTTCAGGGAGGTTGCGTAGGTTTCAGGCGAGGCTGAGGCGAGCATGTCCACCGGGTTGTGGGTGCTGGCTGCGGGCGGCAGAGTGGCAGATAACTCTTTCAGCGTGGATTCTGTTAACCGGGCGAGAGTCAGGCCGTTCGTTTCGATGGAATCGGCGGCGATCACGCCGGGTCCGCCGGCGTTGGTTAAGATGGCTATCCCATTTTGGTCTCGATACGCCGCTTCGCGGCTACTCGACCAACGAGGCAATGGACAGAATTCCAATGCTCGCGCCCAGTCGAACATCTGCTCGGCGGTGTCGGCGCGTAGCACGCCGGCTTTGGCAAAGGCCGCGTCGAATGCGGCTTCGGAGCCGGCCAATGCCCCGGTGTGCGAGGCTGCGGCTTTTTGTCCCGCTTCAAAACGACCAACCTTCAGCGCAATGACCGGTTTTTGTTTTGTGACTTCGCTTGCGGCCTGGACGAATTTTCTTCCATCGGACACGCTTTCCATGTAAAGGGCAATGACTTTCGTGTGTTCGTCTTTTGTAACTTCGAGGAGGACATCCGTCTCGTTGACATCGGCCTGGTTGCCGAGGCTGACGATTTGCGAAAATCCGAATCCATGCTGGCGCGCCCAATCAATGATCGCCGCGGCAAATGCGCCCGAATGCGAGATGAAACTGATTCCGCCTTGCGCGGGCATGGGCGGTTGGAGAAATG
>JACPVD010000301.1 GCA_016191895.1 Chloroflexota bacterium
CGCCTTCCTCAAACTTTGTAATCGCCTTGTTCTTCACGAAGAGCCACATAATTCATGCCGCCCACCTGGCGCACCATGCCCTTCAACTCCCTGAGCGCGAGTGTAGCAGAAACCTTCTCAATCGGCAAATCGGCCTGGTTGCGGATTTCATCCACATGCAACGGTTCAGCGCCGATCACATTCAACAAACGCGCTTCGGTTTCGTCGGATGGCAAAATCTTCCGCGCGGTTTTATGTTCGCCGATTCGGGTAAAGTCCAGCGCCTGCATCAGGTCATCGACCTTTAATAAAGGCAGGGCTCCGTTTTGAATCAACTTGTTCGTGCCTTTGCTTTGCGGAGCAAGGATACTGCCCGGCACGGCAAAGATCTCGCGTCCCTGTTCAGCGGCAAATTCTGCGGTGATCAATGCGCCGCTTGTTTCGCCGGCTTCGATCACAACAACCGCCAATGATAACCCTGAAATGATCCGGTTGCGCGGCGGAAAATTGGACGCATCCGGCGGCGTGCCCGGCGCGTAATCGCTGACGATCGCGCCGCGCTCCATCATTTGCTCGGCCATCTTCTGATGCTCCGGCGGGTAAATCTTATCCACACCGCTTCCCAGCACGCCGATCGTCCTGCCGCCGGCGCGCAACGCGGATTGATGCGCAATTGCATCCACGCCGCGCGCAAGGCCGCTGATCACCGTAATTCCGTTGGATGCGAGAAACGACGAAAGTTCTTCGGTGATCTGTCTTCCATATGGCGTGACGCGGCGCGTGCCGACAATCGCAACGGCGAACAAGTCGTCTGGCAGATATTCGCCGCGAATATACATCACCGGCGGCGGTTGGTCAATCTCTTTCAATTTGGATGGATACGCCTCGTCCTGCCATGTGAGGATTTTTATCCCCTGCGACTCGATTCTCTTCCAGACCTGATTCAGATCAATAGACTGACGCGCCGCGAGCACGCGCTCGATCACTTTCGACCCGAGTCCTGCCTCTGACAATTCGGCAGGATCAGCGCCCCAGGCCGATTCGAGATCGCCGAAGTATGCCACGAGTCCCTGCATGCGCACCGCGCCGATGCCTTTGATAAGATTGAAGCCGACCCAGTATTTTTTGTCGTCCATGTTGAAAAAAGTTGCAGGTTGAAAGTTGAAGGTCACAAGTCAAACTTGTAACCTTCAACCCGCTTTCGCTACAACCCGTCGAGGAGATGAACTCTCATAGAACGCTGATCCATATCGACGTTAAGAATGACCGCAGGAATGGCAGGGAGAAGAATCTCCTTGCCGGAGTCATCCCGAACGATATAGACGTCATTCGCGCCCGTTTCCAAAATCTCCGCCACTTTTCCAAGCAGACTGCCGTTTTCGTCCACTACATCCAGCCCGATCATTTCATATTGATAGTGCCTGCCTTGCGGAAGCGGCGGCACATCGCTTGCTTTGACATACACCCACTGATTACGAAACCTGCCAGCCTCTTCGGGCGTATCCACGCCTTTCAAACTGACAAGCAATCCATTGCTGTGTTGTCGGACTGTATCGAGTGTGAACGGCTGGTACTTTTCGCCAATTAAAATCTTTCGCCCGGATTTAATTCGCTCGGGGAAGTCGGTGTGAATATCCATAACGATCTCGCCGCTGACCCCATGCGGGCGGCGCAGGTAACCGATCACCAAATAGACAGGCTCGCCTGCCGGCGAGCCTGAGAGTTGCTTTGTTGCGGGCATCAGGGTTCCATCACGTCGAGCGTGGCCTGTTTGCCTTCGCGTTCGGCCGCCACCCGAAGCAATGCGCGGATGGAATTTGCCACCTTGCCGCTTTTTCCGATCACGCGTCCCATGTCGTCCTTTGAAACGCTGAGTTCGATGCGCACGCGCGAGCCGCTTCCGCTTTCGCTCACCTGCACGTCTTCCGGGTGATCGACAAGAGATTTGGCGATAAATTCAATGAGGTCTTTCATAATTACTTCCAATAGTCCCTAAAGGTTTCGAAAACCTTTAGGGACTCATGAGTTAATCCTTGCGGGTCTTGCTGGGAGCGGCGCGTTTGACTTCGGCTTCGGCGGCTTCGGCGACGAGAGTCTCGAGGGCTTCGCCCTTCTTGAGCCGCTCGAAACGAGCCTGCGTGCCGGAGGCCTTGAACACCTGCGCCACCGACTCGGTCGGGAGCGCGCCATTCTTCATCCAATGGAAGACGCGGTCTTCCTTGATGTGAATGGTGGCGGGGTTGGTGCGCGGGTTATACACGCCCAAAATTTCCAAAAAGCGGCCATCGCGGGGGGCTTCCTTATCCGCGGCGATGATGCGGTACGTGGGTTGGCCTTTGAGACCAATACGACGCAAACGAATTCTTACCATGTTACTTACTCCTTTAGATTATTTTGCGTTCCAGACAGGCAAAAGAGGGTTGTGTGCAAGGAACACACGGCTTGCGGGCTGGAAACGTCGGGCTGTATTTTACCAGAGAAAAATAGGTTTCCCGTTTTCGAGTTGCAAGCGTATAATGGCGCAGTCAATTTCATTTCCCACGACTCAATCAAGATGTCAATATCTGTAATCAAGGAGAAAAATGTCAAACACAAGGAAATTTCAGCAAAACAAAATAGGCAAGGGGTTTTATAAGTATGGCATTTTCATTCTCATTTTGTCTCTATTGACAGCATGCGGCGGAAAAATCACAGCCGCCCCGACGGCAACAATCCCGCCGCCAACCGCCACGCCCGATCAAGCGATCTTACTCCCGGAATTGATACAAGCCATTCGCGACCACAACGCGACGGAAGTCCAACGGCTTCTCGACGCGGGCGTGGATGTGAACATTATCCAATCCTTTATGCAACTCACCCCTTTGGCATTGGCGTCCTACGAAGGCGATACGACCATTGTCACTTTGCTTTTGGACCGCGGTGCTGACGTTGCCATGTACAACAAGAATCAATATGGTACAACCGCATTGATCGAAGCGGCTTCCCAAGGCCAAACGGAAGTGGTGAAGTTATTGCTGGAGCGCGGCGCGGACATCAATCAACGTGACCGCGCCGGCGACCCTGCCTTGAATTGGGCGACCTATTACGGTCACATAGATGTCGTTCGGTTGTTGATCGATCAAAAAGCGGATTTAACCGTTGTTGGTTCAGGTGGAGGCACCGCATTGAAAACAGCAATTGCTCAAAAACATAAAGAGATCGAGCAATTACTGCGTGATGCGGGAGCCACCGAGTAGGATTTATTTTGTAAAGTTCATCCCGAGGAAATACGCGCAAAACCCCATGAAAAGTGACATCGTACTGCGAAATGTCTCAGAAGCCGACCTGCCTGTTTTCTACGAACAGCAACTCGACCCGGCGGCGACTCAAATGGCAGCATTCCCGTCACGGGATCGGGATTCGTTCATGGCGCATTGGAAGAACAAGGTCATGAACAATGACACCAATATTGTCAGTACCATCCTGTTCGAGAATCAAGTGGCGGGGAACATCGTCAGTTGGGAGCAGGATGGGGAACGGGAGGTCGGTTACTGGCTTGGCAGGGAATATTGGGGCAAGGGAATCGCATCACAGGCTCTGACGGAATTTCTTGGCATTGTGAAAACACGCCCGCTGGTTGCGCATGTGGCGAAGCATAATATTGCGTCTCAACGGGTGTTGCAAAAATGCGGATTTACAATTTCAGGCACAGCCAGATATCTCGATCTGGAAGGCGGGGACGTTGAGGAAATTGTGCTGACATTACGAGAGTAACGAAGGCCAGGTCAAATTCAGCGCCAAGGCGCAAAAGACTTAATCTTTGCGACTTGGCGCCTTTGCGTTAAAAACACAAATAATCACCCAAACATCTTCCCCAGTCCCTTACCCCCGGTCTTTTGGAACATCTTCATCATCTTCTGCGCTTCACGGAATTGTTTGATCAGGCGGTTCACATCCTGCACATCCATGCCGGCGCCGGCGGCGATTCGTCGTCGGCGCGAGGCATTCAACAGGTCAGGGTCGCGCCGCTCCTTGATCGTCATTGAATTGATGATGGCTTCGGTCGATTTGAAATTCTTCTCGATATCCTTTGGATCGATCTGCCGCGCCATTTGCCCCATTTGACCGGGCAACATCTCCATGGTCTGCGAAAGCGGCCCCATCTTTTTCATTTGTTTCATTTGATCGAGCCAATCCTCCAGCGAGAATTTGCCCTTCATCATCTTCTCGGCGGATTTTTGCGCAGACTCGGCGTCGAACGCGGCTTCGGCTTTTTCGATCAGGCCGATCATGTCGCCCATGCCCAAAATGCGCGAGGACAATCGCGAAGGTTCATACGCTTCGAGCGCGTCGAGTTTTTCGCCGGTGCCGATGAACTTAATCGGGATGCCGGTCACCGAGCGAATCGAGATGGCCGCGCCGCCGCGCGAGTCGCCGTCCATTTTCGTGAGGACAAGTCCCGTGAGATCGATCGCCTCTTTGAATCCCTGCGCAATATTCAACGCTTCCTGGCCGATCATCGAATCGACCACGAGCAGGATATCCACTGGGTTGACGTTCGACGCGATGGCCTTCAACTCATCCATCAGCGACGCATCCAACTGCGACCGACCGGCTGTATCCACGATAACGAGCGTGAATCCACCCTTATCCGCTTTTTCGAAGGCGCGTTTCGCAAGTTGCGGCGGCGTGAGTGATGGGTCGGTTTCAACTTCCACATCGAGGCGTTCGCCAAGTTGCTGCAACTGCTTCACCGCGGCGGGACGGTACGGGTCGCCGGCGACAAGCAACACACGCTCGCCTTTGGATTTCATCAACCGTGCGAGTTTACCGGAGGCGGTGGTCTTGCCTGCGCCCTGCAGGCCGACCATCATGATCACGCGCGGTTTCGGTCCCGTGAGATTCAATCCCACCGGCTCGCCCAGCGACGCGATCAATTCTTCGTTGACGATCTTGATCACCTGCTGGCCGGGATTCAGCGCCTTCGATACCTCCGCACCGACAGAACGTTCGC
>JACPVD010000302.1 GCA_016191895.1 Chloroflexota bacterium
ATGCCGCCGCGCGCAGTGTTGGTAATCCAATTTTCGGAGGAGCGGTAAATCGCGCAGGTCAATTCGTCGCCGATGACAAAGGCGCGGATGTCGCGGCCGGGTTTGTCGATATATTCCTGCACATAAAAAACCTGGTGATTGACTCCCAGCGCGGTTTTATGCTCGATCAACGACTCGGCCATGGGACGGTTCTCCACTTTGGCGAGCAAACGTCCCCACGACCCGACGACGGGTTTCATCACACACGGATAACCCATTGCGTCGACAGCCTTTAGCGCGGATTCTTCATCGAATGCCATGAATACGCGTGGAGTTGGGATTCCGTGATTGACCAGAATCTGGCTGGTGACATATTTATCTCCGCACAATTCCGCCACCCGTGATGAGTTGACGACTTTCACGCCATTGGCTTCGTAAATTTTCGAGATGTAAATTCCGCGCGAATAAGAGATCGAACGTTCAAAAAGTACGTCGACAGAGTTGGAAATGGCGGAGATGTCAAAATAAGCATCGCTGTCGCTGATGCGGACAACTTTCACATTTGAATGTTTTTCAAATTCGTCGAGTAAATATTTTTCTTCCACGCGCAGGCGGGTGTATAAAAAGCCGATTTTTATCATAGGGTTCTCCTTTTTTATTTTGGAGTGCAAAGTCTCCAGACTTTGCAAATCCGAAGTCAGGATGCGAAGCGTTCGGACTCCGTCATAATATTCCGAATAATTTTTTCCGTCATCTGACTTGTGGTCAACACGCCGCCCAAGTCTGAAGTTGTATCTCCTGATGCGATACAATTTTCAACGGCATAACGCAAACGATTGGCTTGTTCTCTTTCGCCGAGATGATCCAGCATCATCGCAGATGCGAGAATCGCGGCGGTGGGATTCGCCCTGCCCGCACCGGCCAAAGTTGGAGCACTGCCATGTACCGGCTCGAAGATAGCCGCATCTGTGCCGATGTTGGCAGATGCGGCAACGCCGAGTCCGCCGGTGAACATGCAGGCTTCGTCGCTGAGGATGTCGCCGAACAAATTGGTGGTGACGATGATTTCAAATTGCTCCGGTGCGCGGACAAGTTCCATGGCGCAGGTGTCCACGAGCATTTCGCGCAGGGTAAGTTCGGGATATTCCTTTGCAATTTCAAAAGCCACCGAGCGGAATAACCCGCAGGTTTGACGCAGGACATTGGCCTTGTGAACCACATGGACGGATTCGCGTCCAGTTTGCCGCGCCATATCAAATGCTTTTCGGACAATGCGTTCTGAACCCTTGCGGGTGATGACCCGTTCGGTGATGGCGCGATTGCCGTTATCTTCGAGGCGTTCGATGCCGGAATAAAGTCCTTCGGTGTTCTCGCGCGCGATGAGCAGGTCAATGTTCGGTTTCGATGACTCATGCGGAATGGAGCGGCACGGACGCAGGTTGGCATACAGGTCAAGCGCCTGGCGCATCCGCACGACGGGGGAAAAATAATTCGGGATGTCCGGCGGCGTGGTCACAGCGCCGAGCAAAGCGGAGTCGGCGTGGCGAATTTCATCGAGGGTCGAATCAGGCAGGGGTGAGCCTGACCGTCCATATTCGCCGAAGCCGATTCCACATTCGACAAAGTCCCATTGCAACGGAAGCGACTCCAACACATCCTTCGCGCTTGCAATGACCTCAGGCCCGATGCCGTCGCCGGGAAGCAGGCAGATTTTATAATTCATCCTTCATCCTTCCGCACTCATCATCAATTCCTGAATATCGTGCTCTTTCAAAAAATGAACGATACCGCCCGCGTCGACAATCTTCAAAACAAAATCGGGCAATACCCGCGCTTGATAGGCGCGGTCTTTCGTGAGATTTATGACTTTTCCTGTGACGAGATTCACATCCACGTCGTCGCCTTCGGTAATGTTTTCGACGGCTTCGGGGCACTCCAGAATCGGCAGGCCGATGTTGATGCAGTTGCGAAAAAAGATTCGCGCAAACGACGGCGCGATAATGCACTTCGCCTGCGAACCTTTGATGGCGATCGGCGCATGTTCGCGCGAAGAACCGCACCCAAAGTTTTGCCCGCCCACGATCACATCGCCGGGCTTAACGTTTTTTGCATACTCCGGCTTGACCTCGCAAAAAACATTCTTCGCCAGTTCCAGCGGATCGATCGTGATGTTGAATCGCCCGGGGATGATTTCATCGGTGTTCATATTTTCGCCAAATGTCCATGCTTTGCTCATTGCAGTAATCTCCTTTGTAGGTGAGAGTGGATATGTGTACTTGTTTCCTTGTCTGCGTCTTTACGCTATTATTTTTCTCGGGTCCGTAATCCTTCCCGTCAACGCCGTAGCCGCCGCGGTGGCCGGGCTGGCGAGATATACTTCCGAAAGCGGGCTTCCCATGCGCCCGATGAAGTTGCGATTCATCGTGGTCAACGCGCGTTCGCCCGCCGCAAGGATTCCGCCATGCCGCCCGATGCACGCGCCACAACCTGAACCTGTCACGGCGCAACCTGCGTCGATCAAAATTTCGATCAAACCGTTGTTCAACGCTTTTTTGTAGATACGGTCACTGGCAGGCGTGACAATTACGCGTGTATACGGGTTGACCTTCTTCCCTTTCAACATGTTCGCCACAATTTCCAAATCTTCATAACGGGCGTTGGTGCATGTGCCGATATAAACCTCGTGAACTTCCAAGCCTTCGACTTCCGTCAACGGCCTGGCATGATCCACATCGGGATGACAGGCGACTTGCGGCGAAAGACTTGACACATCAATTTCGACAACTCGCTCATAATGCGGATTAACAGGCCCAAACGCTTCAAACGACCCCCGGGCCGGTGTCGCTGTTTCGAGAAATTGAATCGTCGCCTCATCCGCTTCGATCAACCCGCACTTCGCCCCGATCTCAGTGGACATGTTCGGAAAAACGATTCGCTCATGCATCGGCAGGTTTTTGATGTACTCGCCGCCGAACTCCACCGACCGATACGTGCCGCCGTCCATACCCAGCATGCCTGCGATGTAAATCATCACATCCTTGGCATAGACTCCGGGCTGTGTTTTTCCGGTCAACTCAATTCGGATCGTCTCAGGTACTTTGAACCAGCATTTGCCGGTTACCCATGCCGCGCCGATTTCTGTGGAGCCAAGCCCCGCGCCGAATGCGCCCAACGCGCCATAAGTGTTCGAGTGCGAGTCCGCGCCGATGGCGATCGCGCCGGGCGTGATGAATCCCTCTTCGATCATCACCTGATGGCAGACTCCCTGATGAAAGAAATGCGGTAATTCCTGTTCCTTTACGAAGTCGATGATCTTTCTGTGGTTTTCCGCCGCCAAAACATTCGGGGCGGGATAGGCATGATCGAGATGGATCACGATTCGGTTTTTGTCCAGAATCGGTTTGCCGATCTCGCGAAAGGCCTTGATCGCCAGCGGGGTGGTGTTGTCGTGACTCATGATGTAGTCCACATCCAGCAACAGGATTTCTCCCGCGTGAACGGCGCGGCCCGCCTTGCGTGAAAATATTTCTTCGATCAATGTGCCCATAGTTGCTCCTTTGTGTTGGTAAATAGGTAGACACGTAGACAAGTACACGGGTAAATATTTTTTACGTGTTCTTGTCTACTTTTGTACCTGTCCGTTATATTTTTTCAACACCATGCGCGTGTCGGTGCGTTTGACGCCGGGCACAGTGCGAATCTCTTCGATCAGGTTGTTGAGCGCCATCACATTTTCCACGTTGATAAAGGCGCTGATGTCGCATTCGCCGGTGATCTCGTATACATTCGATACGTTCGTAAAGCCGCGCAATCGCCGCACGACAGCAGAGGTGTACACATGCGACTCCACTTCGAGCATCAGCAGGGCGTTGATGTCGTGGGGGATGACATCCATTTCGCGCCCGGTCACCTGTTCGGCGATCTCGATGATGTCTGTGTCGAACAACTGCTTGCGCTGGTCGCCCATGCTTTTGATGCGCGCAACGATCACTTCCAATTCCGCCGCGCTGACTTCGATACCATACTCATCAAGCCGCGCCTGCACCGCGCTTTTGCCTGTGTATTTGTCGATGACGATCTTTCGCTCGCGCCCCAGCAAGGATGGGTCGAAGGGTTCGTAGGTGCGCGGGTCTTTGAGAATGCCGTGGGTGTGAACGCCGCTTTTGTGGCTGAAGGCGTTTTGCCCGGTGATGGGTTTGTTGGGAGCCATGAAAAAGCCCGAAACATTTTCAAGATAATTCGACAAGGCCATCAAAGGCTCGATGTTGAATTTCTCCACCCCTTCGAGATTGTGAAATGCGACAACGGTTTCTGCCAGGTCGGGAATCCCTGCCCGCTCGCCCAACCCGTTGACCGTGGTGTGGATGCAATCGGCCCCGGCGCGGATGCCTGCCATGGCATTTGCCAATGCAAGCCCGTAATCGTCATGGCAATGCAGGTCGATTTTGCAGGGGAGCAACCTCTCGCGCAGGGCTTTGACGCGCTCATAAAAAATATGTGCTTGCATCACCCCAAGCGTATCGGCAAAACTAATTCGATCCGCGCCGGCTGTGATGGCGGCGTTGCATACCTGGACGAGAAAATCAAAGTCGGTGCGGGTGGCGTCTTCGGGGGTGTAGCGGACTTTCAAGCCGAGACTTTTTGCATAACTCACATGCTCGCGGATGATTTCAATGGCCTGCTCCCGCGTTTTGCGCAGTTTTGCATCCAGGTGGATTTGCGATGTGGCGTAGAAGATCGCCACGCGATTCGCGCCGCAGGCTTTGGCGTTGTCTACGCCTGCGCGGGATGCGATGCTGTGCGCGACAATCTCAGCCCGAAGCCCAAGCGATGCGATGCGCTTGATTGCCGCCGCCACATTCGGC